>JAJDZO010000194.1 GCA_022824605.1 Acidimicrobiia bacterium | reverse complement strand
CATGGTGTTCCAGCACTTCGCGCTGTTCCCTCATCAAGACATTCGTTCCAATGTCGCCTTCGGGCTCAGGGTCAAGGGCGTCGGTCCGGAGGCACGCGACGCGGCCGCGGAGCGAGCGCTCGCACTGGTCGGGCTGGCCGGCTACGAGTCCTCGTATCCGCGTCAGCTCAGCGGAGGCATGCAGCAAAGGGTCGGACTGGCCCGCGCCCTGGCCACCGATCCCGACATTCTGCTGATGGACGAAGCCTTCAGCGCCCTGGATCCTCTGATCCGTCGTCAGATGCAGGACGAGTTGATGGACATTCAGGGCGAGCTTCGCAAGACGATTCTGTTCATCACCCACGATCTCAACGAGGCGCTGCGGGTCGGTTCGCGGGTGTGCATCATGAAGGACGGCGCCATACACCAGATCGGGACACCCGAGGACATACTCATGCGTCCCGAGACCGAGTATGTGGCCGAGTTCGTCCAGGATGTCGACCAGGGCCGGGTACTGCTCGTCGACACGGTGCGCGAGGACGCGGCCTCGGTCATCGCCGGCGCGACCATTGCCGAGGCGCTCGATGCCATCGCCGTCGCCGGGTCGGAGGCGGCCCATGTGGTGGACGCCGACGGACGACCGCTCGGTGCCGTCAGCCGCGACGCAGCCGAGCGGGCGCAAGCCTTCGGTGAGCACCAGCTGGCCCCGCTCGTCGAAGCGGTGCCTGTGGTCACCGGTGACACCACCCTCGCCAAGGTGTACCAACTCTTCGGCTCGGGCCTGCCCGTCGCCGTCGTCGACGGTGACGGCCGGCTCATCGGATCGGTCCGCCCCCTCGAAGTGCTGGCCGAACTGGGGCGAGTTGAGGGCGTGTCGGAGCAGCTCAAGGCAGCCAACGCCCAGGAAGCTCAGCCGTGAAGTCCAACCTGGTGGCCACCAGCTTCTGGGACAACGACAACCTCGACGCCTGGGAGATTCCCTTCGGTCTGTGGATCGAGGAGATCGTCTTCTGGCTGACCACCCACGTCAAGGGACTCCTGGACGCGGTCAAATGGCCCGTCGACAAGCTGCTGGAGCTGATCATCGACAACCTGCTGCAGGAGTGGCTCCCTTGGCCGGTGGTGCTGTTGCTGTTCTTCCTGCTGGGGCTGGCCACCAGGAACTTCCTGGTGGGGCTGGGCAGCGCGGCCGGATTGTTGATCTGCGGGCTGTTGGGCAACGAGTACTGGGATCTCACGATGGAGACGCTCGGGATGATCATCGTCGCGGTGCTGATCTGCACCGTGATCGGCATTCCGCTCGGGATCCTGGCCGCCCGGATCGATTCCTTCTGGAGCCGGCTGCGTCCCGTGCTCGACGGAATGCAGGTGATCCACCCGTTCGTGTACCTGCTTCCCATCATCTTCCTGTTCGGCGTGCGCAGAACCCCTGGTGTGCTGGCCACGCTGGTGTTCTCGCTTCCTCCCATCGTCCGGTTGACCAACCTGGGCATCCGCCAGGTTCCCGCCGACGTCGTCGAGGCAGCCCGGGCCTTCGGAGCGACCGAGCCCCGGATCCTGCGCGAAGTGCAGATGCCGCTGGCGCGGCCCGCGATCATGGCCGGACTCAACCAGACACTGCTGCTGTCGCTGTCTATGGTGGGAATCGTGGCCATCATCGCGGGCGGCGGTCTGGGCAAGCCGATACTCACCGCGTTGAACACCGCCGACATACCCATCGGCGCCTCCGCGGGCGCAGGCCTTTACTTCGTCGGGGTGCTTCTCGACCGGATCTCACAGCCCGAGGAGAGCGACGACCGGCGCGGCCTGCTGGCAAGGATCCGCACTGCCTGGATCACCCGAGCCGATCCTGACGTCCCGGCCGTGCCCGGCATGCAGGCCGGTGCCGACCGTGCGGCGCGGCCCGCTGCGCCGTTGGCGCCCGCGCTGAGCAGCTCGCACCGGGTCGGAGCCGTCGCCGCGGTCGTCGGCGGCGCGCTGGCCGCGGTGTCGGTGCTGTTGACGTGGGGCAACGACGCCGGACTGCTGTCGGGTTACGCCCGATTCGATGACAACGACCTTCCGGGCGCCCACAGCGGATTGGACGCCACCGGCGGCTCCTGGTTCGGAATCGTGCTCGGCCTGGTTGCGCTCGCGATCGTCTTCGGCGGCGCGTCGGCGCTGTGGCGGCCCCGCAGCCGCGACAACTTCATAGCCGGCGGCGTTGCCTTCCTTTCGGGCGGCCTGGTGCTGACCGCGCTCGCGATGGCCTACCTGACGATGTCGCCCCGGGGCGACACCTACAGCCACGGCGCCGGCGTGTGGCTGGCGCTGGTCGGCGGGGTGATCGTCCTCGCCGGGGGGGTTGTCGCTGCGCTGTGCATAAGGTCGTCCGATGAACCGGTGCGCGCCGGGCCGCGCGAGTTGGTGAGCATGGTCCTGCTGACGTTGTTCCTGGTGCTGGCGGGAGCGTCGGGATCGTGGATCCTGGACCAGCGCAGCGACGCCGTGCAGATCGCCGCCGAGTTGGCAGCCCAGGCCGAGGGTGCCGATCAGGGCGGCCTGGCCGCCGAGGTGCTGGCGGAGGCCCTGGCCGAGACTCGCCGTGTGGTGGTCCGGGGCCTCGACACTGATGGACCGGGGATCGGCTACGTAGTCCTGGTGCTCACGTTGGCGGCCATGGCGACAAGTCTCGTCCGACTGGCGCGCAGCCCGACCGTGCAGCGCTTCGGAGGCGGGGTGCTGTTCGGGCTGGGATGTGCTGTCACCGCCATCGGGGCGGCCTGGATCGCCAGCTTCGTGCGGTTTGCCACGCCGTCACTGTCACCCGGTGCCAGCTCGTTCCTGGTCGTGGTCGGCGGCCTGATCGTGGCCGCCCGCGGCTGGCGCTCCACGAGAGCGGCCTGACCGACTGTGACCGACCCTTACCGCACAGCTGTCTCCGACGGGATCGCCGAGGTGGAACTCTGCAACCCTCCGGTGAACGCGTTCGGGGTGGACGCCCAGTTCGCGCTGGCGGCCGAGATCGAGGCCCTCGGACGGCGCGACGACGTGCGAGTGATCATCATCGCCGCCGTCGGCAAAGGGTTCTGCGCCGGCCTCGACATCAAGGAGATGGCCGCCGATCCCAGCCGGATCGTGGCCGCCAACCGGGCCAACTACGACACCTTCGCGGCGATCCACCTCAACCCCAAGCCGGTGATCGCCGCGCTGCACGGATACGTGCTCGGAGGCGGAATCGGCATCGCGGGCGCGGCCGATGTGGTGGTGGCCTCCGACGACGCCTACTTCGGCGTGCCCGAGATCGACCGGGGCGGCATGGGCATGGGCGCCCACCTGCAGCGCATGTTCGGCCTGCAGAAGGTGCGCTACATGTACTTCACCGGCGACACCATCGACGCGGCCGAGGCCCACCGTCTCGGCGCGGTGGAGCGGGTGGTGCAGCGGGCGGATCTGCGGCTCACCGCACGCGGCATCGCCGCCCGTATCGCCTCGAAGTCGCCGCAGATGATCGCCATCGCCAAGCGTTCCCTCAACGGCGTGGAGGACGGCAGCCTCGAGGACAAGTACCGCTGGGAGCAGGGCTTCACCTTCGAGGCGTACCTGATGGGCGACTCCGCGGAGGCCCGCGAGGCCTTCGCCGAGGGCCGCGACGCCGACTTCGGCTAATCTGCGCGCCCCGCTGCAGACCCCGCAGAAGAAAGGACCGAGGCGATGGCCGACGACTACTACCGCGTGATGCTCCCCGAATCCGAGATGCCGACCCAGTGGTACAACGTGATTCCCGATCTGCCCGCGCCGCCGCCCCCGCCGCTGCATCCGGGCACCCTGGAACCGGCCGGACCCGACGACCTGGCCCCGCTGTTCCCGATGGGGCTGATCCTGCAGGAGGTGTCGGGCGACTCCTACATCGACATTCCCGGCGCGGTGATCGACGTGCTGCGGCTGTGGCGGCCCAGCCCGCTGTTCCGGGCCCGCCGCCTCGAGCAGGCCCTCGACACGCCGGCCAAGATCTTCTACAAGTACGAGGGTGTGAGCCCGGCCGGTTCGCACAAGCCCAACACCGCGGTGCCGCAGGCCTTCTACAACCACTCCGAGGGCGTGAACAAGCTCACCACCGAGACCGGCGCGGGACAGTGGGGCAGCGCGCTGGCCTTCGCCTGCGCCCAGTACGACATGGAGTGCGAGGTGTGGCAGGTGGCCGCCTCCTACCGCCAGAAGCCGTACCGCAAGACGATGATGGAGGTGTGGGGTGCGACCGTGCATCCCAGCCCGTCGCCGGTCACCGAGTACGGCCGCAGCCTGCTGGCCGCCGATCCCGACCATCCGGGCTCGCTCGGCATCGCCATCTCCGAGGCGATCTCAGTGGCGGCCGCCGACCCCGCGGTGCGCTACTCGCTGGGCAGCGTGCTCAACCATGTGATCCTGCATCAGACGATCATCGGCGAGGAGGCCCTGCGCCAGCTGGCCATGGTGGGGGAGACCCCCGACGTGCTGGTGGGCTGCACCGGCGGAGGATCGAACTTCGGCGGATTGGCCCTGCCGTTCCTGCGCGAGAAGCTGGCCGGGAACATGTCGCCGGTGATCCGCTGCGTGGAACCGGCCGCCTGCCCGTCGCTCACCCGGGGCGAGTACCGCTACGACTTCGGCGACACCGCCCGCACCACGCCGCTGCTGAAGATGCACACCCTCGGGCACGGGTTCATCCCCGAGCCGATCCACGCGGGCGGGCTGCGCTACCACGGCATGTCGCCGCTGATCTCCCATGTGTACGAGCTCGGCCTCACCGAGGCGGTGGCCATCGACCAGAGCGAGTGCTTCGCGGCGGCGCTGCAGTTCGCCCGAACCGAGGGGATCGTGCCCGCGCCCGAACCGACCCACGCTCTGGCTGCGGCCGTGCGTGAGGCTCTGGCCTGCAAGGAGTCCGGCGAGTCGAAGACGATCCTCACCGCTCTGTGCGGCCACGGCCAC
>JAJDZO010000185.1 GCA_022824605.1 Acidimicrobiia bacterium | reverse complement strand
CGCTTCGCTCACGGGCCGCTCGGGCCCGGCTTCGTTGGCAGCCACCACATCCCGCACGGTACCGGACCCAGGCGTGGGCGGTGGAGAGGCCCGGACGGTGCCGGGTTGGGCGGTACCGTGACGACGATGAACGCCGACCAGGATGCGATCCGGCCCTTCGGTGGCCGCTACCGGCTGCTGGAGTTCGTCGGCGAGGGCTCCAACGCTCGCGTCTATGTGGCCGAGGATCTCACGCTGCGTCGGCAGGTAGCCCTCAAGATCCTGCGAGCCGACATCGCTGAGCATGCCGGCTTCCCGGAGCGTTTCGCCGACGAGATGCGAGCGACCTCGGCGCTCAGCCACCCTCGCGTGCTGCCGGTGTACGACTGGGGCCTCGATCCTCAGCCCTATGCCGTGACCGAGCACCTCACTGGCGGCAGCCTGGCCGCGCTGCTGCGTGAGGGGTTCCGGCTCACTCCGTCGCAGGCGCTCGTGGTCGGGCTGGAAGCCGCCCGGGCACTGGTGAACATCCATAAGGCTGACCGCGCTCACCTCGGCTTGACCTCCGCCAGCATTCTGTTCGACTCGGGCTCCAGGCCCTACATCTCCGATCTCGGGCTCGCCGCCGCCCTTCAGGCCGCTCCGCAGCCGCCGGTCGGGGCGGGGGCCACCGGTGCGACCGAGACCGCCGACACGGCCGAGGCCTCCACCGCGCCGCTGAGCTACACCCGCATCGATCAGGCGCAGGACGTGCACGACCTGGCTCTGGTGCTTTGTGAAGCGGTCACCGGGGCCAGGGATCTCACCGTTGATGTCGGTGGCCCCGACCCGATTCCGATCACCGCCCTCGGCCCGCTCCAAGCCGTCCTTGAACGCGCCATCGCGGCCGATCCCATCGGAAGGCTGACCGCCTCCGAACTGGCATCGGAACTACTGCGGGTTGCGCGTCTGTTGCCGCGTCCCGAGCCGCTGTCTCTGACCGCTCTCACGGCGCCGGCCACAGAAGCGGGACCAGCGCCTGCTGCCGCCACCGAAGCCTTCGAGCAGGTCGGTCCGACCGTGTCGGAGCGTTCGGCGATCCCCCTCGACGACGTTCTTCGGCGACGCTGGCCCGGGTTCCTGCTGGCCGCTGTGGTAGTGGTGGCCGGTGCGGTGGGCGCCGCCTGGGCATGGCTCGGAGGAGGGCTCGATCCCACCGTTCCTGATCTCCAGGGACAGCCGATCCCGGCGGCGACATCGGCTGCAGCCGACTCGGGTTGGGTCCTCAACGAGATACTGGTTCGAGCCGTCGGCACCCAACGCGGCGAGATCGTGAGCACCGAACCCGAGGCCGGAACCTCGCTCAGTGGAGGCGCAACGCTGGACGTGTTCGTGTCTCTCGGGGAGCCGCTGATTCTTATTTCTGACCTGGACCGCCTGTACGGCATGACATCGGAGGACGCAGCCACCGAGCTGGACGTTCTCGGCTTCGGGGTAGGCGGCGCGACGCGCGTTCACGATGAGGTGGTCCCGGTCGGAAACGTGCTCGGCATCGACGTTGACGAGGGTGTGTACGAACTTGAGGCCGGCCGCGATGTCACGTTGCTGGTGTCGGACGGCCCGGCCAACCGGACCGTTCCAGCCGTGCCCGAGAGCGGTGAGCCTCGAGCTGCCGCCGACGCCCTGTCGGCCATCCGGCTGGGGCCGCGGGTGGTGACCGAGTTCTCAGCCGACGTGCCCGAAGGCGAGGTGATCGGGTTCCGCCCGGCCAGCGGCAGCATGGTGCCGATCGACAGCACGGTGAGGGTGAGGGTGTCGCTCGGTCCCGTCCCGCCGCCAGAGCCGGAGGAGCCCATATCCGACGATGAGGGTGAGGCGGGCGAAGAGGACTCCGTGCCCGAGAGCGAAGTCTCAACCCCGCAGGATTCCGAGGGCTAGAGGCCGAGCGAATAGCCGAACTGCCGCTAGCAATTTGCGGGCACTGTCAGGCGGCGGGCCTATCCTGCCGACGTGTCCAGCCGCATCACCCGTGACGAGGCGGCCCATGTGGCCCGACTGGCCCGGCTGCGCTTCAGCGACGACGAACTCGACGAGCTGGCCGCACAACTCTCCGCAGTGCTCGATCACGCCGCCGACGTCGAGGCGCTCGACGTGACCGACATCGAAGCGACATCGCACCCCCATCCGCTGGTGAACGTGACTCGGCCCGATGAGCTGCGACCCTCACTGGACCGCAACGAGGTTCTGAGCCAGGCGCCGTCGGTTGACGACGGCCAGTTCCGGGTGCCGCCGATCCTGGGCGAAACGCCGTGACCGCGCTGGGAGTCTTCGCCCTGCGGCCGCGTGTGGAGGCTCCGTGACGGCGCTGGAGATCGCGGCGGCGGTGCGGTCCGGTGAACGCAGCGCCTTGTCGGTGGTGGACGAGCATCTCGCCCGCATCATCGAATCCGACCGCGAGATCGGCGCGTTCAACCTGGTGCTGGCCGACGAGGCCCGCAGCACGGCAACCGGAATCGACCAGGCCGTCGCCCGCGGCGAACCGGTCGGGCCACTAGCAGGCGTGCCGGTGGCCCTCAAGGACAACTTGTGTACCAGGGGCGTGCCTACTACGTGCTCGTCGAGGATGCTCGAAGGGTGGCGGCCCCCTTACGACGCCACCGTGGTGCAACGGCTTCGGGCCGCGGGTGCGATCACGGTGGGCAAGACCAACCTCGACGAGTTCGCCATGGGCTCATCCACCGAGAATTCGGCGTTCGGGCCCACCCGCAACCCTCATGACACCCGCCGGGTGCCGGGCGGATCCAGCGGCGGATCGGCTGCCGCGGTGGCCGCCGGGTTCGCGTCGCTGGCGCTCGGGTCCGACACGGGCGGCTCGATCCGCCAGCCCGCCGCGCTGTGCGGGGTGGTGGGCCTCAAGCCCACCTACGGTGCGGTGTCGCGCTACGGCCTGGTGGCGTTCGCCTCGTCGCTGGACCAGATCGGCCCCTTGGCGTCGACCGTCGCCGACGCCGCCGCCTGCTACGAGGCGATCTCCGGGCACGACCCGCACGACTCCACATCGATCGACGGCAGCCGTGATCCGGTCGTTGCCGGGCTTGGACGCGGGGTGGACGGCCTGAGAGTCGGTGTGCTCGCCGAGCTGTGCGCCGACAGCGCCCTCGTCGGCGGTGCTACCGGGCTGGACGGCGTCACGGCCGTGGAGGGGGTCGCGCCCGATGTGACCGCCCGAGTCGACGCCGCCGCGACTGCGTTGGAGGCCGCAGGCGCCACGATCTCGGTGGTGTCAGTGCCGTCCGCGGTGCTGGGCCTGTCGGCCTACTACCTGATCGCACCGGCGGAGGCCTCCAGCAACCTGGCCCGCTACGACGGTGTGCGCTACGGCCTGCGGGTGGAAGCGGCCAACGCCGCCGAGATGAACGTCGCCACCCGCACCGCCGGTTTCGGCGCCGAAGTCAAGCGCCGGATCATGCTGGGCACCTACGCACTGTCGGCCGGCTACTACGACGCCTTCTACGGCAAGGCTCTGCGGGTGCGCACGCTGATGCTGCGGGAGTTCGCGGCCGCGTACGCCGATGTCGATGTGCTGCTGGGCCCGACCGCGCCCACCACCGCATTCGAGCTGGGCGCCAAGACGGCCGACCCGCTGGTGATGTACCTCAACGACGTGTGCACGATCCCGTCGAACCTCACGGGCCATCCGGCGGTGTCGGTGCCGTTCGGGTGCGGCGACGACGGCCTGCCCGTAGGCGTGCAGCTCATGGGACCGGCCCTGTCGGAGCCCATGCTGCTGCGAGCCGCGGCCGTGCTCGAACAGGCTGCGCTCCCTGGCGGAGGTGCGCTGTGAGCGCGGCCGGCTCCGTACGTGAGCAGGCACTGCCCGCAGGTTGGGAGCTGGTGGTGGGCTTGGAGGTCCATGTGGAGCTGAGCACGGCCACCAAGCTGTTCTGTGGCTGTGCCAACCGCTTCGGCGACGAGCCCAACACCAACGTGTGCCCGGTGTGTCTGGGACTGCCGGGCTCGCTGCCCGTGGCCAACGCGTCGGCTGTCGAGTCAGCGATGAGTCTGGGCCGGGCGTTGGGCTGCGAGGTGCGCGGTGCGGTCTTCGCCCGCAAGAACTACTTCTACCCCGACATGCCCAAGGACTACCAGATCTCCCAGTACGACCAGCCCACCAACATCGACGGCCGCCTCGAGCTGCCCGACGGTCGTACCGTCGGCATCGAGCGGGCCCACATCGAGGAGGACACCGGCAAGACCACCCACATCGGCGGCGGCGGACGCATCCACGACGCCGACCATGCGCTGGTCGACTACAACCGGGCGGGCGTGCCGCTGGTGGAGATCGTCAGCCGTCCCGACATCCGCACCGCGGAGGAGGCCCGGGCCTTCGTGCGCGAGCTGAGGGCCATCCTGCTGGCGGTCGGCGCGTCGGACGCCCGCATGGAGGAGGGCTCGATGAGGGTGGACGCCAACGTGTCGGTCCGTCCCGCCGGCTCCGACGAGCTGCGCACCCGCTGCGAGATCAAGAACCTGAGTTCGCTGCGGTCCCTGGGCCGGGCCATCGCGTACGAGGCGCAGCGTCATGTGGGCCTGTGGTCAGGCGGCGAACGGCCCCGCCAGGAGACCCGGCACTGGGACGAGGCCAACGGGCGCACCACGCCGGGCCGCTCCAAAGAGGACGCCGACGACTACCGCTACTTCCAGGATCCCGACCTGGTGCCGCTGTCGCCGACCCCGGAAGTGGTGGCCGCCATCGACGCTGCCCTGCCGCCGTTGCCGGCCGCTCGTCGCGCCGCGCTGATCGAGGACTGCGGCGCAGAGCTGTCCGCTGTCGATGCGGCCGTGCTGGTGGAGCGCGACCAGGACGCCCTGGTGCGCGCCGCGGTGGCCGCGGGTGCGCCGCCTGCGCTCACAGCCACCCGGGTGTGCAACGACTTGGCCGTGGAAGACTGGTCGAAGGTGACACCGCAGCTTCTGGCCGAGCTGATGGCCATGGAGTCGGCGGGCCAGGTCACCGCCACCCAAGCCAAGCAGCTGATGGCGGAGATGGCAGACAGCGGGGAGGCACCCGCCGCCATCGCCGAGCGCCGCGGCTTCAAGGCCATGGCCACCGACGATCTGGACACGATCCTGCAACGCGTCATCGCCGACAACGGCGACGCCTGGGACCGCTACTGCGCCGGCGACGAGAACGAACGCAAGAAGCTGGCCGGATTCCTGACCGGCCAGGTCATGCGGGCCACCAGAGGCCAAGCCGACGGATCCGCCGTCAACCGCCTCTTACAGGAGAAGGTTGACAGGAACTAGCGCTCGGCGCCGGTCACCTGCCAGGCCCCGCCGCCGAAACGCCACAGCATCAGCGCGAGGCGGGTTGCCATCCAGGCGTGCACGGCGGCCCACAGCCAGCCGATGCCCGCACCTGCGGCCACCACCAGCAGCCCGCCACCCACCAGCACCGCGCCGGCGCCGACCATCGACACAGCCAGGAAACGCAGATCGCCTGCGCCGATGAGCACCCCGTCAAGGGCGAACACCATCCCGGCGGCGGGCTGGGAGAAGCCCACATGCAACAGCAGGAAGGCGGCCAGCGCCACCACCGCGGTGTCCGAGGTGAACAGGTGGGGCAGCACCGGCGACACCGACAGCACCACCACACCGGTCATCACCCCCGAGACGGCACCCCACGCGATCATCCGACGGCCCAGCGCTCGGGCCCGGTCGGAGCGCCCGCCGCCCAGCGCCAGGCCGATCAGGGCCTGCCCGGCGATGGCCACCGCGTCGAGCACCAGGGCCAGTACCGTCCAGATCTCGAACACGATCTGGTGGGCGGCCAGATCGTCGGTGCCGATGCGGGCCGCCATGGCCACCGTGATGGTCAACGAGGCCCGCAGCGCGGTGGTGCGGATCAACAGGTCCCATCCGGCCACCGCCAAGCGCCGGATGACCGCCGGATCGGGCCGCAGGCCCACGTCGTGGCGGGCTACCGCCTGGCGGATCCACCACACGAAGATGGCGGCGGCCGCGGTCTGGGCGACGACCGTCGACAGTGCGGAGGCACCGATTCCGTAGTCGAAGCCGTAGATCAGCACCACCTCGAGCAGGAAGTTCCCGACGGCTGATCCCAACGCCACGGCGAAGGGACGCTTGGTGTCCTGAACGCCCCGCAGGTAGCCCACCCCGGCCAGCATGACCAGCATGGCCGGTAGGCCGAACAGCGAGATCCGCAGGTACACGAGCGCATTGGAGAGCACTTCGGGGTCGTCGCCGCCGAGCCAGTTCACCAGCGTGGGCGCCAACGCAAGCCCCACCGCGGCCAACGCGACACCCGCGGCCAGCGCCAGCCAGATGCTCTGCACGGCCTGATGGGCGGCCCGCCGGTGCTCGCCCGCGCCGAGCAGCCGGGCCACCGCGGCGGTCGTTCCGTAGGCGAGGAAGATGAACATGGCGTGGGCCGACAACAGGATCGACGAGGCCACCGCCAGGCCGCCGAGTTGCGGAGTGCCGAGGCGGCCCACGATGGCGGTGTCGGCCAGCACGTACAGGGGCTCGGCCACCAGCGCACCCAGCGCCGGCCACGCCAGCCGCCAGATCTCGGTGTCGTCGCTGCTCCAGCGAAGCCTCGCCAACATCGCTGTGAGGCTATGAGGCCGAGCGAATAGGCGGGCCAATCCGGCGCGGTTGCCGCCCCGGGATTCTTCGGCCATACTTGGCGCCGTGAACGACGCCGTCCTGCTCGTGGAAGTACTGGCCTGACAGCGCGCGTTCGCAAACCCATCCGACCGTGCGCAGACCTCCCTGGCAGGGAGGTCGTTTCGCGTACGGCCCGGCACACTGACACAGTCCGAATCCCGCCCCGGGAGGCCCGACCATGGACATGAACGGCGGACAAGCCCTCGTCAGAGCCCTCGAGTGCGAGGGTGTCGAGGTGGTATTCGGGCTGCCCGGCGGTGCCATCCTGCCCGTTTACGACCCGATCATCGAGTCGCCGATCCGCCACATCCTCGTGCGCCACGAGCAGGGCGCAGGGCACATGGCCGAGGGTTACGCCCACGCCACCGGACGCCCCGGAGTGGCGATGATCACCTCCGGTCCGGGAGCCACCAACGGGGTCACCCCGCTGTGCGACGCCTACATGGACTCGGTCCCGCTGGTGTGCATCACCGGACAGGTGCCCTACGCCGCCATCGGCACCGACGCCTTCCAGGAGTGCGACACCACCGGCATCACGCTGTCGGTCACCAAGCACAACTTCTTGGTGACCGAAGCCCAGGACATCCCCCGCATCATCCACGAGGCGTTCCACATCGCCACCACCGGCCGGCCGGGCCCGGTGCTGGTGGACATCCCCAAAGACATCGTCGATCCTCGCAACCCGCGCTCGGCCATGACCTGGTACGAGCCCACCGACGACATCATGGAGCTGCCCGGCTACCGCCCCGTCATCGTCGGCGATCCCGATCTGGTCCGGGCCGCGGCCGATTTGATCTGCCGAGCCGAACGGCCGGTGATCTATGCCGGGGGCGGGATCCTCAAGGCCCGGGCCGCGGCCGAGCTGCGCGCATTGGCCGAGCTGATCGACGTGCCGGTGGTCACCACCCTCATGGCCCGGGGCTGCTTTCCCGACAGCCACGAACTGTGCCTGGGCATGCCCGGCATGCACGGCAACTACACCGCGGTCACCGCCATGCAGAGATCGGACCTGCTGATCGCGCTGGGATCCCGCTTCGACGACCGCGTGACCGGGCGCCTCGACGGTTTCGCGCCCGACGCCAAGGTGATCCATGTCGACATCGACGCCGCCGAGCTGGGCAAGGTCCGGGCCCCCGATGTGGCTATCCGGGGCGACTGCAAGCTGGTCATCGCCGATCTTCTTGAGGCTCTTCAGGCGTGCGGCGGCGTCGATGCTCAGGCTGACCGTAGGGCCTGGCGATCCCAGATCAGCGGCTGGCAGGAACGTCATCCGCTCGTGTATGAGCAGTCCGAGCCGGGCGAGTTCCTCAAGCCTCAGTACGTGCTGGAGGTGCTTCGCGACTCCACTCCAGACGACACCATCGTCACTTCCGGCGTGGGACAGCACCAGATGTGGGCCAGCCAGTACTGGCGCTTCGATCATCCCTACACCTGGATCAACTCGGGCGGTCTGGGGACCATGGGCTTCTCGCTGCCGGCCGCCATCGGGGCCAAGGTCGGGATGCCCGACCGGATGGTGTGGGCCGTCGACGGTGACGGCTGCTTCCAGATGACCGCTCAGGAGCTGGTCACCGCGTCGATGGAGCGCATCCCGATCAAGGTCGCGTTGTTCAACAATGCGTACCTGGGGATGGTCCGCCAGTGGCAGGAGATGTTCTACGACGAGCGCTACAGCGAGGTGTACCTCTCCTATGACGTGCCCGACTACGTGAAATGGGCCGAAGCCATGGGCTGTGTGGCGATGCGGGTGGAGGCGCCCGAGGAGGTCGCCCCGGCCATCGCCAAAGCCAACGAGATCGATGACCGTCCAGTGGTGCTCGAGTTCCGCAGCGCCAGGGGCGAGAACGTCTATCCGATGGTGCCTGCCGGCCAGTCCAACTCCGACATCGTCGTCGACCCCTCCCAGCGATGAACTCATCCGTCGATGCCGGGGCTTCTGATCACGGCCATCGGTTCCACACCATCGTCACCACGGTGGAGAACAAGCCGGGTGTGCTGGCCCGGGTGGCGGGGCTGTTCGCCCGCCGGGGCTTCAACATCGAGTCTCTGGCGGTGGCTCCCACCGCCGATGAGCGTTTCAGCCGCATCACGTTCACCGTTGATGTGGCCTCGTCGCCGCTGGAACAGGTGGTCAAGCAACTCGACAAGCTCATCAACGTGGTGGAGATCAGCGAGCTGAGCCCCACGGAGTCGGTGGAGCGCGAACTCATGCTGGTGACGGTGGAGGCGACCGGCCGGCGTCGCCACGAGTTGCTGGAACTGGTCGACGATTTCCGGGCCTACGTGCTCGACGCCGACGGGTCGCACATGATGCTGTCGCTGGCGGCTCGACCGTCGAGGCTCGACGACTTCGAGGAGCGGCTGCGGTCCTTCGGGATCGTGCAGCTGCAGCGCACCGGCCGGGTGGCCCTGCCCTCGCTGGAGGCTTGATCGGACTCCGCTGGGCTCCCCCTACCATCACATCGGACATACGCGACCGCGAACACGCGACAAGAGAGGTTCTCGTGGCCAACATCTATTACGAATCCGACGTCGACCGCTCGGCCATCGCCGGCCGGAAGGTGGCCGTGCTGGGCTATGGGTCGCAGGGCCATTCCCATGCGCTCAACCTCAAGGAGTCGGGCATCGACGTGCGTGTCGGGCTGCGCGACGGCTCCTCGTCGGCGGCCAAGGCTCGGGAGGCAGGGCTGGAGGTTCGATCCATCGCCGAGGCCGTGGCCGAAGCCGACGTGACGATGATGCTGATGCCCGACACCGAGATGGGAGCCATCTACACCGAGCACGTCGAACCCAACCTGCAGCCCGGCGAGGCGCTGTTCTTCGCCCACGGCTTCAACATCCGCTTCGGGCTGATCTCGCCGCCGGAGTCGGTGGACGTGTGCATGGTGGCCCCCAAGGGGCCCGGCCATCTGGTGCGGCGAACCTACGTCGAGGGCGGCGGCGTGCCGTGCCTGGTGGCCATCGAGCAGGACGCGTCGGGTTCGGCGCTGCCGCTGGCGCTCGCCTATGCCGACGCCATCGGCGG
>JAJDZO010000291.1 GCA_022824605.1 Acidimicrobiia bacterium | reverse complement strand
CGCCGCTGTCCGCACCGGGCGCGTCACGCTGCCCAATCGCATCGCATGGAGCGGCCAGAGCGAATACGACCTCGACGACCCGCACGACCGCATGCGCGTGTACGAGTTGGTCATGACCGAAGGCACCGAGGACGACATGCGCACCTACATCGACCTCGACATCCTCGTGGCGATGTGGGACGCGATGTTCCTCGCCCCCCACGTCCGCGAGCAATGGGCAGAAGGCCTGCGCTCGCGTGGCCTGATCGCCTGAGCGGTGCTCACGCCCCTGCAGCAGCGAATCTGGCAGCTCGTAGGCACCCTGTCCAGCGCCGAGGCGGCAGTCCTCGCCGGCGGCGGCGCGCTCATCGTGCACGGCATCGTCGACCGCGCCACCACCGACCTCGACTTCTTCTCCCCCGACGTCGCCGACGTCGCCCCAACCGCCCACGCAGTCCGCGAAGCGCTCGAGGCCTCGGGACTCGAGGTCGAAGTAGACCGAGCGGGGCCCTCATTCGTCCGACTCACCGTCACCGACCACCAGGACCAGGCAACGGTCGACTTCGGGCCCTCCCGCCGCACATACCCCCCGGCGGCCACCGGAGCCGGCCACGTGCTCGCCCTCGAGGACCTCGCCGGCGACAAGATGGCAGCACTGTTCGGCCGCGCCGAGGCACGAGATTTCGTCGACGTGTTCGCTCTGTCCGCTCGCTTCACTCGTCAGGAGATGTACGCGCTCGCGAGGGACAAGGACACCGGCTTCGTCCTACATCGCCTCCGTGACTCGCTCGGTCTGTTCGACCACCGCCGCCGCCAGGACTTCCCCGTCTCCGACGAGGAATACGAGCGTCTGCGATCCTGGGTGCGCCAATGGCGAGAGCAACTACCGGCACCGACCACCGACCAGCCCGGGCACGGCGGCCGCTCGCTCGACCGCTAGCGGCCCGCACCTCCGGCACCCGTCGAGGTCGCGGCTGTCAGGCTGCCGGGGGCCCCAGCCGGCCTTCTAGGTGAGTGCGTAGCTCCGGATGAGCAGATGCATTGCCAGGAACGCGATCCCCGCAGCGATCTCCAGCCGATGCCACGTCGGCTCAGCCAGCGCGAACCCGTCCACCCGGGACGGCTCGGCTGGATCGGGAGGATCCCACTCGACCCAACCAGGACTCTCGGTGTCCAAGTCATGGACGCCAGGCCACACAGCCCGCGCCCCAAATGCCGGCAGCCACCCCGACCCAAGGTGTCCCCCGTGAATCACCGACCACGCCACAACAGCCGGGATGAACTCTGGCACCCTGACCCGCAACAGCAGCCACCGCACTGCGATCGCACCGGCTCCGGTCACCACCGCCCGAACCTTGGTGTCGCTTACCGTAATACGAATCTTGACCCCATACAGCCATGTAGCGACCGCAGTCTTGGGTCGCGAAGGCAGGCTGCATTGGCCGAACGCAAAGACACAGGCCGAGCCGACGCAATCACGTTCCCGGGCGCGAAAATGCACGCCAATTCGACTCGAGGAATCTGAGGCACTGCGACGCATGAACGTGAGCGAAGAAATCCCCACTGAGCTTCAGGCTGCTTCGGAGGCCGCGCTCGAGTGGATCAACGCAACTCGCGAGTCTCACTTCGAGATCACCGGAGTCATCGACGCCGAAGACACTGTGGCACGAGCGCAAGCGGGTTCCTTCGAACTGGGCTTGGTGCTGTGCGACGGCGACGTGTGTGCCCGTGAGCAGGTGGTGGTCGAACAATCAGCCGAGGGCTTTCGAGTGTCGGCCGCCGACGTTGACGATCCGCTGATCCCGCCGCTGTTCGACCCGCCGATCGGGATACGCGCCGGATGGCTCAACGCCCAACTCGACAAGCACAGGTTCGTCGTGTTGGTGTTCTACCGCGGGTTGTGGTGACCTCCATGCCGCCGCGAGTTGCGCGGCTTCGGCAAATCGGGAGTCGTCGAGGAGATCCGGGCTGCTGGAGGCGAGATCTTCGCCGTCACCAGTGAGCCCCAGAGTCTCGCGAGCGAAGCACAAGACACATGGGAACTGGAATATCAGGCGGTCGGCGACCCGCACCACGAGATCCTCGACGACTGCCGTGAGAATGACCGGTTCGATCTCTACATCGGCGACACCGGCGTGCTGGAACGACACTGGTCGTCGCACCCGAACGGCATCTTCCAGGCCGGAATTCTGGCCCTCGCCGAGGACCATCGAGTGCTGTACCGGTGGCACTGTCGCCCGACTCACCAGAACCGTGGTGGCGCCTCCGGTCGAGTCACCGCGTCGCATATGTGGTCTCGCGTCCAAGACGGATTAGCCAGCGACACCGACGCCGCATGGGATACCGATCCTCCGCTCGACGCCCCTGAGGCCTTCTGGCCGTACTTCGTGGCTCAGCTGTTTGCCCATGGATGGTTCATCAAGCCGAAGCGGTTCCCGCTCGGCCGACCCGACGACAAGCCGTCCGCTCGCATATCCGCGATGAAGCCGCGACTCATCGGCTTCGCGGCGGCCTGGGCCATCTGCTTCGTGCTCCTGCCGGCCCGCCGAGTCCTCGTCGCTCTGATCGGCTACGCCGTGGCCATCACACCGGCTGTCCGCAGGGTGAACCGCGAGTTCCAGCACGTTCCCCCTGGCCGCGCGCCCGAGCCCGGCGGGCGAAGCCTCGGCACCGAGCCCCTAACGCCTCACGCTCGATAGCAAAGTCGCTGAAACGAGAGGGTGGGTCGGGTTACTCGAAGGTGCGCCTGGCCGTTTCCCAGGCGTTGATCTTGTCCCAGTCGTACTCCACGCCCAGCCCTGGGCCGG
>JAJDZO010000166.1 GCA_022824605.1 Acidimicrobiia bacterium | reverse complement strand
GGAGTTCCCCGGCGAGAAGATCCTCGGTGACCCGCCCTTCGATCCGCAGCTGGCCGAGGAGTTCTGGCGGGCGTTCGCCACCGCGGCCGCGGTCACTCTGCACATCGTGCTGCGGAGGGGCCGCAACACCCATCACATCGTGGAAGCGTCGTTCAAGGCGGTGGCCCGAGCCGTCCGTGACGCGGTGCGAGTGCAAGGCGCGGCCCTGCCCTCAACCAAGGGAACCCTGTGACGGATCGGCCGCTGGTGGCCATCCTCGACTACGGCATCGGCAACCTGCACTCGGCCCAGAAGGGCTTCGAGCATGTCGGCGCCGACGCCAGGCTCACCGCCGACCGGGGCCTCATCGCCGACGCGGCCGGGGTGGTGCTGCCCGGCGTGGGCGCCTTCGCGCCGTGCATGGCCGCGCTGGGCCGCACCGGACTGGACCAAGCAGCCGTCGAGGCGGTGCGCTCCGGCCGACCGTTCATGGGCATCTGCGTGGGAATGCAGGTCCTGTTCGCGGGTTCCGAGGAGGCGCCCGGCGCCTCCGGGCTCGGCGTGTTCGAGCGCATGGTCCGTTGGATCCCGGGACCGGTCAAGCGCCCGCAGATGCAGTGGAACGTGCTGCACCGCCATCGCGACCACCCCATGCTCGAAGGCCTCGACGACCCGGCCTGGGTCTATTTCGTCCACTCGCTCGCGCCCGAAGCCGGCGAGGGCGACGATCTGGTGGCCACCTGCGACTACGGCGGACCGGTGGTGGCCGCCGTGGCCCGTCACAACGTGTGGGCCGCTCAGTTCCACCCCGAGAAGTCGTCGCGGGTCGGCCTGAGGATCCTGGCCAATTTTGTGGACGCCGCCCGTGCGGCCGGCGCCGCAGCGGGCTGAAAACGATGGACCTGTACTGCGCGGTCGACCTTCGGGCGGGCCGGTGTGTGCGCCTGCGCCAGGGCGACTACGGCGCTGAGACCGTCTACGACGACGATCCGGTGGCCCGGGCGGTGGCGATGGCCGAGGACGGTGCGGGATGGATCCATGTGGTGGATCTTGACGGGGCCCGCTCCGGGCGCCCCGACAACGCCCCCGTCGTGGCTGAGATAGCGGCCGCGGTGGATGTGCCGGTGCAGGCGGGCGGTGGAGTGCGCACCGCGGCCACCGCCGAGGCCTGGTTCGCGGCCGGCGTCACCCGAGTGGTGCTGGGAACGGCCGCGCTGAAAGACCCTGATCTGGTCAGGAACCTGGCCCGATCGCATCGCATCGCGGTGGGCCTCGACGCCCGCACCGGCGAAGTCGCCACCGACGGATGGCTCGCTGGATCGGGGAAGTCGGTGCTGGACGTGGCCCAAGGATTCGCCTCCGACGGCGTGGACGCCTTCGTGGTCACCGACATCGGCCGCGACGGCACGCTGGACGGACCCGACATCGCGGGCCTGGCCGCGATGCTCAACGCAACCACCACTGAGGTGATCGCCTCGGGAGGCGTGGGCCACCTCGACGACCTGCGAGCCCTGGCCGCCCTGGAAGGCAGCCGCGACCGCCGGCTGAGTGGCGTGATCGTGGGGACCGCTCTCTACGAACGCCGCTTCACCGTGGCCGAGGCAGCCGCCGTGCTGGCCGCACCCGCGCCAGGAGTGAGCTGAGATGCGGGCGGCCCGAGTCATCCCGTGCCTCGACGTCGACGCCGGGCGGGTGGTCAAGGGCGTCAACTTCGTCGACATCCGAGACGCGGGCGATCCGGTGGAGTTGGCGGCCCGCTACGACGCCCAGGGCGCCGACGAAGTCGTCTTCCTGGACATCACCGCATCGTCGGACCGCCGCGACACCACGGTGGCCATGGCCCGAGCGGTGGCCGACGAGGTGTTCATCCCCTTCACCATCGGGGGCGGCATCCGCACCCTCGACGACGCCCGCCGCCTGCTGCGGGCCGGGGCCGACAAGGTGAGCATCAACACCGCCGCGCTGCGCCGTCCCGAGTTGGTGCGTGAGATCAGCCGGGAGTTCGGCGCGCAGTGCTGTGTGGTGGCCGCAGACGCCCGCAGCTCGACAGACGCGCCGAGCGGCTACGAGGTCTTCACCCACGGCGGCCGCACCCGCACCGGCGTCGACTGTCTGGAGTGGGTGCGCGAGGCCGAGCGCCTCGGCGCGGGCGAGATCCTGCTCACCTCCATGGATCGTGACGGCACCAAGGAAGGCTTCGAGCTGAACTTGACGTCGATGGTTGCCAATGCGGTCGGCATCCCCGTGATCGCCAGCGGGGGAGTGGGCAACCCCGACCATCTGGTGGACGGCGTGATCGAGGGCAAGGCCGACGCAGTACTGGCCGCCAGCATCTTCCATTACGGCGAGCACACCATCGCCGAGGCCAAGTCCCGAATGGCCGAAGCAGGCATCGCAGTCCGCCCCGCCTGAGCACCTCGACGACCAGCTCTTCCCTAGTGGTGCTGAGCGCACTAGGGTTGTATGTGCGCCGCTGCTTCAATTGCCGACGCCTGGAGATCGCCGTTGACCGCCGCTGACACATACCGCCTGTCCACCCGCTACACCGACGACTCCGGCACGGTGTTCATGACAGGGCTGCAGGCGCTGGCCCGGCTGCCGATCGAGCAGCTGCGGGCCGACCGGCTCGCCGGGCTCAACACGGCGGCCTTCGTCAGCGGATATCCGGGCTCGCCGGTGGGCGGCTACGACGGCGACCTGGCCCGGGCCATAGAGCAGGCCCCGGACCTGCCCATCGTGTCGGCTCCGGCCCTCAACGAGGAGCAGGCGGCCACCGCGGTGATGGGATCGCAGCTCGCCTCGCTTCGCCCCGACTCTCGTTACGACGGCGTGGTCGGCATCCTCTACTGCAAGGCGCCGGGAGTGGACCGTGCCGGCGACGCTCTGCGGCACGCGGTGTTCGCGGGGTCGGACCCCTGCGGCGGCGCGGTGGTGATCGCGGGCGACGACCCGGCCGCCAAGAGTTCCACCATCCCGTCGTCGTCGGCGGGAACCCTCTCCGACAAGCAGATTCCGGTGCTGTATCCGGGCTCGCCCCGTGAGGCGCTCGACCTGGGGCGCCACGCCGTGTATCTGTCGAGGATCACCGGGCTGTGGACCAGCATCAAGATCGTGGCCGACGTGGCCGACGGCTCCGGGACGGTGAACCTCGATCCCCGCCGCGTCGATCCGCAGATCCCCACCATCGACGGTGAGCGCTACCTGCACACGCCCGACGGCCGGCTGTTGACCCCGGCCACGGTCGACACCGAACGCGAGATCTACGAGATCCGCCATCCTCTCGCCATCGAGTACGCGGCCCTCAACCGCCTCAACCACGCCACCGTCAACCCGTCCGACGCATGGATCGGGATCGTGGCCTCCGGGATCACCTACCGCGAGCTGCGGGAGGCGCTCAGACGGCTGGGATTGGACGACGACGCCGAGATCGCCTCAGCCGGCATCCGGCTC
>JAJDZO010000253.1 GCA_022824605.1 Acidimicrobiia bacterium | reverse complement strand
TCCCGTGTTCGACGTGCCCTCGGTGATGGCGCGTGTCGCGGCCGAGCGGGTGTCGGTGCTGCCGGGCCCGCCCGCCATCTACCAGAGCATCCTCAACCACCCTCACCTCGACACTTTCGACATGTCGGCGCTGCGCCTGGCCGTAACCGGCGCCGCTCCCGTGCCGGTCCCGATGATCGAGGCCATGCGCGGCCGGCTCGGCTTCGAGGTGGTGGTGACCGGCTACGGGCTCACGGAGTGCTCCGGCATCGCCACCATGTGCCGCCACGACGATCCCCCCGAGACGATCTCAGCGACGTCGGGGCGGGCCATCGACAATGTGGAGGTCCGGGTGGTCGGCTCCGACGGCACCGAGGTAGCCCGCGGCGAGCCGGGCGAGATCGTGGTGCGGGGCTACAACGTGATGGACGGCTACCTCGACGACCCCGACGCCACCGCGGCCGCCATCGACGCCGAAGGATGGCTGCACACCGGCGATGTTGGCACCATGGACGCGGCCGGCTACGTGGCCATCACCGACCGGCTGAAGGACATGTTCATCTGCGGCGGCTTCAACGCCTACCCCGCCGAGATCGAAGCCACGATGCTGACCCACCCCGCGGTGGGCCAGGCAGCGGTGGTGGGCCGGCCCGACGACCGGCTGGGCGAGGTGGGCCACGCCTTCGTGGTGCCCGCGCCGGGCGCCGCCACCAGCGAGGCGGCGGGGGCCGAGCTGATCGAGTGGTGCCGGGCCCGGATGGCCAACTACAAGGCCCCCCGCGGCGTCACCTTCATCGACGAGTTGCCGATGACCGCTTCCGGCAAGGTCAAGAAGCCCGACCTGCGAGCCCGCCTCTAGCCCTTCAGCCCAGCACCCGACCCATCCGGTTGGGCACGCTATTGCCGCAGCACCGCGGTAGGGAGCGGTCCGGGAGCGCAGGCGTGGTACTGGCGCAATAGCGTTGGACGCTGTGACTGTCGAATCGCACTCAGGATCGTCTCCGTTCGTGCCGGTGCCGCTCACTCCCGTGTCGTATCTCGATCGGGCCCGGCTGGTGCACGGCGACCGGCCGGCGGTGGTAGACGGACCGCTGAAGCGCAGCTACGAGGAATTCGCCGACCGCTGCGAGCGGCTGGCCGGCGCCACGCTCGATCTGGGCCTCGAGCCCGGTGACGCAGTGTCGGTGCTGGCCCCCAACGTGTCGATGGCCCTGGAAGCCACCTTCGGCTTTCCCATGGCCGGGGTGGTGTTCAACGCGCTGAACTCCCGGCTGTCGGCACCGGAGCTGGCCTGGATCGTCGGCCACGCCGAGTCCAAGGTGCTGTTCGCCGACCACGGCCTGGCCGACGTGGCCCGGTCGATCCAGCAGCAGGTGCCGGGGCTGCGGCTGGTCGTGTCGAGCGACGCCGGCGTCTCGGGCGCCGACGACTGCGAATACGAGGCGCTGCTGGCCGCGGCCGAACCCCACCGGGCCACCTTCAGCGACGAGCACGCCGTGCTGAGCCTCAACTACACCTCGGGCACCACCGGCAACCCCAAGGGCGTGATGTACTCGCACCGGGGCGCCAACCTCAACGCGCTGGCCATGGCCGCCCAGTGCGGCCTCGACAGCGACGCCGTGTTCCTGTGGACGCTGCCCATCTTCCATTGCAACGGCTGGTGCTTCCCGTGGGCGGTGACCGCGGTGGGCGGCGTGCATCTGATGCTGCGGACCCTGGACCCAGGCACGGTGTGGCAACACATCCGCGACGGCGGCGTCACCCACTTCAACGCCGCCCCCACCGTGCTGATCGGCTTGGTCAACCACCCCGATGCCGCACCTGCGCCCCGCACGGTGAAGGTGTGCACCGGCGGCGCTCCCCCGTCACCCACCCTGCTGTCCCAGATGGCCGAACTCAACGTCCACGTGACCCACCTCTACGGCCTGACCGAGACCTACGGTCCGTCGCTGATCTGCGACTGGCGCAGCGAATGGGACGGCCTGCCCGCCACGGAACAGGCCCGGATCAAGGCCCGCCAGGGGGTGGGCACGCTGGTGACCTCCTCGGTGCGGGTGGTCGACGCCGACGGCACCGATGTGCCCGCCGACGGCGCCACGCAGGGCGAGATCGCCATCCGGGGCAACAACGTGATGCTGGGCTACTACAAGGATCCCGAAGCCACCGAGGCCGCTTCGGTGCGGGGCCCTGACGGGACGTGGTTCCGCACCGGCGATGTGGCCGTGATGCACGACCACGGCTATGTGGAGGTGCGTGACCGGGCCAAGGACGTGATCATCTCCGGCGGCGAGAACATCGCCTCCATCGAGGTCGAACAGGCCCTGGCGTCGCACCCCGATGTGGTGGAGTGCGCGGTGGTGGCCGCCCCCGACGACAAATGGGGCGAGGTGCCGGCTGCGTTCGTGGTGCTGCGGACAGGCGCAGCCGTGACCGAAGCCGACCTCGTCGAGCACGTCAAGTCCCGCATCGCCCGATTCAAGGCCCCCAAGTCGGTGACCTTCGGCGACCTCCCCAAGACCGCCACCGGCAAGATCCAGAAGTTCGCCCTGCGCGACCAGCTCTGGTCCGGCCACGACCGCCGCGTCAACTAATCGTTGTCTAGTCGTTGTCGATTATTGTCATTGTGGCTTTGGTGTTGGTGATGGTGGCGCCTTGGGGTTGTGAGAGGATGATTGCGAAGACTTCGTC
>JAJDZO010000206.1 GCA_022824605.1 Acidimicrobiia bacterium | reverse complement strand
CCGCGACGATCCTCTGGGACTACGACCAGGAGAACCCGCTCGCAGACGCGCGGGGCTTCCAGGTCGACGGCGAGAAGTACACGCCGAACCAGCAGGAGAACATCGCCCGGAACAAGACGCTCGAGAACGGCGCCCGCTACTACGTGGATCACGCCCACCCCGAGCTGTCCACCCCCGAGTGTGCTGATGCTCGCTCTGCGGTGCTCTATGACCGGGCGGCCGAGCTGATCGCGGCCCGCTCCATGGAGGCGGTGCGCATGCTGTTGCCACCGGGCGAGGAGATCGTGGTCTACAAGAACAACTCCGACGGCAAGGGCAACAGCTACGGCTGCCACGAGAACTATCTGGTGAGCCGGTCGGTGCCGTTCTCGCGCATCGTCACCCACGCCACCGCGCACTTCGTGACCCGTCAGATCTTCTGCGGCGCGGGCAAGCTGGGCAGCGAGGCCTCCGGGATGCGCACCGGCGATGACGGCTACCAGCTGTCTCAGCGAGCTGACTTCATCGAGGAGGAGGTAGGTCTCGAGACCACCCTGAAGCGTCCCATCGTCAACACCCGCGACGAGCCTCACGCCGATGCGGCCAAGTACCGGCGCCTGCATGTGATCGTGGGCGACGCCAACATGTCGCAGGTGGCGACGCTGCTCAAGGTGGGCACGACGGCTCTGGTGCTGGCCCTCACCGAGGACGACGCGGTGCCCCGCGAACTGCGCTTCGCCTCGCCGGTGGCCGCGCTGCGCCAGGTGAGCCGCGACCTGTCGCTGCGGGTGCCGCTGGAGCTGGCCGACGGATCCACCATCACCGCGCTGGGCGTGCAGTGGGAGATGCTGGCCGCGGCCCGCGCCTATGTCGATGCCAGGGGCGCGGAGGCGGTCGGCGGCAACGTGGCTCTGGATGTGCTTGACCGCTGGGAGGCGGTGCTCGGCGGCTTGGAGCGAGACCCGATGCAGCTTGCGACCCAGCTCGACTGGGTGGCCAAGCTGAGGCTGCTCGAGGGTTTCCGGGAGCGTCACCGCCTCGATTTCTCGAGCGCTCGCCTGCGGGCTCTCGACATCCAGTATCACGATCTGCGCCCGGACCGGTCGCTGGCGGCGAGGGCCGGTCTAGAGACGCTGGTGGACGAAGCTGACGCCGAGCGGGCCATGACCGAGCCGCCGCCGGACACCCGAGCCTTCTTCAGGGGGCGGTGCTTGCAGCGTTTTGCAGCCGAGGTGGTGGCGGCCAACTGGGATTCGATCGTGTTCGATGTGGGTGAGGGCTCGCTGCGCCGGGTGGCGATGACCGAACCGATGCGGGGCACCTCCGCTCATGTGGGAGCCATGTTCGACGATTGCGACTCCGCCATCGACCTGCTGCGCCGCTTGGGCGCTGTGGGCGCGTAGCCTGACACCTCCAACCGAGGCACCGAGCCGGGAGGGATTCCAGTGGCCGAACGAGAGCAGATCCGCAAGCCGGCGCCGGCGTCCCGGGAGCAGTCCGTGGAGGAGGCGCCCCCCGCCTCTGAGCGGGGTTCGGAGATCAAGGCCCAGCTCGATGATCTGCTCGACGAGATCGACGAGGTGCTCGAAACCAACGCCGAGGATTTCGTGAAGAGCTACATCCAAAAGGGCGGCGAGTGACAACGGGCGCCAGGATCGCGAGCTTCTCGGGGGCCTGCGAGTGAGTCTGCCCCGCTTCGGGCCCCACGACGATCCGGGACCGAGCTTCGCCGCTCTGCTGCGCCGCACTGCCGCAGGCGGCACCGATGTCGGCGCCTTCGGGGCCGATCCGGCCACAAGAACCGCACCGATGGAGATTCCCCATGGAACGACCTGTGTGGCGGTGCGATACGACTCCGGCGTGGTGCTGGCCGGCGACCGGCGAGCAACCGCGGGGCATCTGATCAGCAACCACCGCATAGAGAAGGTGTTCCCCGCCGACCGCCACTCCGGCGTGGCCATCGCGGGCGCAGCCGGACCGTCGGCAGAGATGGTGAGGCTGTTCCAGCTGCAGCTCGAGCACTACGAGAAGGTGGAGGGCACCCCGATCAGCCTTGAGGGCAAGGCCAACCAGCTCGGCCAGATGGTGCGAGCCAACCTGCCCGCGGCGATGCAGGGCCTGGTGGTGGTGCCGATCTTCGCGGGTTTCGACCTGGCCGCGGACCGGGGTCGTCTGTTCGAGTACGACGTAACCGGCGGGCGCTACGAGGAGCGCGACCATGTGGCCACCGGTTCGGGTTCGCTGCACGCCGACACGGTGGTGAAGCTGGGCTTCCGTCCGTCGATGGCTCGTTCGGCGGCGACCGATCTAGTGCTCGACGCGCTGTACGTCGCTTCCGACGCCGACTCGGCCACCGGCGGGCCTGATCCCGTGCGCGACGTGTTCCCGGTGGTGGCGGTGATCGATGCCGACGGCTACCAGCGTTTGGACGACACCGAACTGCGCAGGCGCTCCGAGCGCCTGCTGCGTCGCCATCGCAGCCGCCGAGAGGCCGGCGGGGGGAGCTGATCCGCGATGACGATGCCCTTCTACGCGCCGCCCGAGCAGATGATGAAGGACAAGGCCGACTATGCCCGCAAGGGCATCGCCCGGGGCCGCAGCCTGGTGGCGTTCCGCTACCGCGGCGGTATCGCCATCGTGGCCGAGAACACGTCGAGCACTCTGCGCAAGGTGAGCGAGATCTACGACCGCATCGCCTTCGCCGGCGTGGGCCGCTACAACGAGTTCGATCAGCTGCGCATAGCCGGCGTGCGCCATGCCGACCTGAAGGGCTTCTCCTTCAGCCGCGAGGATGTGGACGCCCGCAGCCTGGCCAACGCCTACGCCCAGAGTCTCGGGCATGTGTTCACCCACGAACTCAAGCCGATGGAGGTGGAGATCCTGGTGGCCGAGATCGGCCTCGACACCAACGGCGGCGGCGACCAGCTCTTCCACATCCTCTACGACGGCACCGTGGCCGACGAGGACGACTGGGTCGTGCTCGGCGGCGAGACCGAGGAGATATCGGAACGCTTCGAGGAGGCTCTCCCCGCCGCGCCACGCTCACTGGCCGACGGGGTGCGGGCCGCGGTCGGCGCTCTGGCCGGCCCCGAGCGCACCCTGAGCGCCGAGAGCCTCGAGGCCGCCGTGCTGGAGCGCGGCAACCACCGCCGAGCCTTCCGCCGCCTGACCGACGAGGAACTCTCCACCATCCTCGCCGTCTAGCGCCGGCTGGGCCGATCCGGTGCCTGATGGGCTCCGCGAGTACGGTGGCGGGGTGCAGCGGCGCATCTTCGGGATCGAGAACGAGTACGGCGTCACCTGCACGCTGCGGGGTCAGCGCCGTCTCAGCCCCGACGAGGTGGCCCGCTATCTGTTCCGCAAGGTGGTGTCTTGGGGGCGCAGCAGCAACGTGTTCCTGGGCAACGGATCGCGGCTGTACCTCGATGTGGGCAGCCACCCCGAGTACGCCACCCCCGAATGCGACTCGGCCCACGAGCTGGTGGTTCACGACAAGGCCGGGGAGCGCATCGTCGAACGGCTGCTGGGCGACGCCGAGGAGCGCCTGGCCGAGGAGGGCATCCGCGGCGACGTCTTCTTGTTCAAGAACAACACCGACTCGGCCGGCAACAGCTACGGCTGCCATGAGAACTACCTGACCAGCCGCCGCGACGACCTCAGCGACTATGCCGAGGTGCTGATCCCGTTCCTGGTCAGCCGGCAGATATACGCGGGAGCGGGCAAGGTGCTCCAGACCGCCCGGGGCGCCATGTACTGCATCAGCCAGCGGGCCGAGCACATCTGGGAGGGCGTGTCGTCGGCCACCACCCGCTCACGCCCGATCATCAACACCCGCGACGAGCCCCACGCCGACGCCGAGCGCTTCCGGCGGCTGCACGTGATCGTGGGCGACTCGAACATGAGCGAATACACCACGTTCCTGAAGGTGGGGGCGTGCGCGTTGATGCTGCGGATGCTGGAGGACCCCCGGGTGGTGCTGCGCGACATGACCCTGGAGAACCCCATCCGGGCCATCCGCGAGATCAGCCACGACACCACCTGCCGGCGCCGGGTGCGCCTGGCCACCGGCCG
>JAJDZO010000025.1 GCA_022824605.1 Acidimicrobiia bacterium | reverse complement strand
CCCAGACGGCGGAGGGGAAGTGACACCAGGAGCCGCAGTGGCCTCACGAGTGCCGCTGGTGGATCTGACGGGCGCGTTCGAGCCGGGGCCGCGGCGCGACGAGGTGATTGAGACCATCCGGCGGGCCTGCGAGGACGTGGGCTTCCTGGTGATCACCGGACACGGCATCGCCGACGAGGCGGTGAACGGAATTGATGCCGCGTCACGAGCATTCTTCGCCCTCCCCGAGGAGGAGAAGAGGGCGTACCTGGGCCCCCCCGGCGTGTACCGGGGCTTCACCCCCGCTCAGGAGTCTGCTCTCGCACTGTCCCGGGAGGACGAATCACTTCCGGACCTGTGCGAGCTGTACACCGTCAACCGGTTCGATGACCCCGAGACAGCCCGCCGGGCCGGTCTGCGCGAGGGCCGGGAGAGCTTCTTCGCTCCGAACATCTGGCCCGATCCCGAGCGGGTTCCCGGCTTCAAGGAGGCCTTCGAGACCTACTACGCGGTGATGGAGGGCCTGGCCACCGAGCTGATGCGCCTGATGGCCCTGGCGCTGAATCTCGACGAGCATTGGTTCGATGACAAGATCGTCGACCACATCACCAACCTGACCGTCAACCACTACCCCTCCCTTGACCGGCCCGCGCTGCCGGGGCAGTTTCGGCGGGGCGCACACTCGGACTGGGGAAGCCTCACGATCCTCTACCACGACGGTGAGCCTGGCCTGCAGATCATGTCGGCCGAAGGCGAGTGGGAGGACGTGCAGGTTGTGCCCGGTTCGTTCGTGGTGAACTTGGGCGACCTGATGGCGGCGTGGACCAACGACCGGTGGGTGTCCACCCTTCATCGGGTGGTGGCGCCCGAGGGCGATACCGGGGACCGCATTTCCATTGCCTTCTTCCATCAGCCGACCTACGACGCGCACATCGAGTGCATTCCGACTTGCATGTCGCCGGAGGATCCACCGCATCATGAGCCGACCACCTCGGGCGGTTGGATCCTGTCGATGCTCGAGAAGACGATCTACTGATCAGGCTCCTAGGTGGCGGCGCGGCCTGACCCAGGCGGGCTGCTGAAGCTCGCGTACGCCCAGGCTCGGAGGGGACTGGCCGAGGGTGGAGTGCCCATCGGCGTTGCGACCACGCGGCTGCACGATCAGGCCTGTGTCGACCTGTTCGGCGGCTGGATGGCGACCGACCCCAAGGCATGGTCGGCCGTACCGTCCAGCGCGGACGGCCACAAGGATGCACGCGACTAATCTCGCACTAGACCATTCCAGGGGGTGAACTGGACTTGACCGTTTCGACCGGAGTTGTCTCACGGGTGCCGCTGGTTGACCTGTCGGGCGCGTTCGAGCCTGGGGGGCGGCGCAACGAGGTGGTGGAGACCATCCGGCGAGCGTGTGAGGAGGTGGGCTTCCTGATCATCACCGGCCACGACGTGCCGGACGATCTGATGCGTCGGGTGGACGTTGCCTCGCGCCGACTCTTCGCCCTCCCCCTCGACGAGAAGATGGCCTGGGGACGAGCGTCGAACAACTTGCGGGGCTACGTGCCGCCCAGGAGTTCGACTCTCGCACTGGCTCACGGCGAGGAGACCCCGCCAGATCTCTCTGAGTTGTACACCGTGGGCCGCTTCGACGACCCTTCCGCCGCCGTCCGGGCCGGCTCGTACCAGGGGCAGGACGAGGGAAGGGCTGCGTTCTTCGCGCCCAATGTCTGGCCCGATCCTGTGCGAGTCCCAGACTTCAAGGAGGCGCTCAGCGAATGCTACGTGGTGCTTGAGGACTTGGCTGCAAAGCTGATGAGGCTGATGGCGCTGGGGCTGGACCTCGACGAGCATTGGTTTGACGACAAGATCGCCGAGCACATCACCGGTCTCGCTGTCCTTCACTATCCGGCCCTGGAGGAGCCGCCGCTAAAGGGCCAGTACCGGCGAGGGCCTCACACCGACTGGGGCAGCGTGACGATCCTGTATCACGATGGCCAGCCGGGTCTGCAGATCCTGTCGCCGGAGGGCCGCTGGGAGGACGTGCCCTCGGTGGCCGGGTCGTTCGTGGTGAATCTCGGCGACTTGATGGCGGCCTGGACGAACGACCGTTGGGTGTCGACTAAGCATCGGGTGGCGGTGCCTGAAGGTGTCACCGGCGATCGCATCTCGGTCGCGTTCTTCCATCAGCCGGCCTACGACGCCCTCATCGAGTGCATCCCGACCTGCACGTCGCCCGACGATCCGCCCCACCACGATCCCGTCACCTCCGGCGAGTGGATCCGCCTGATGATCGAGAAGACAACCACTTACAGCTGAACGGTCACCTACGACGGCCGAGTCTTCTCGATGATGCAGCGACCCCGGTACCAGCTGAGTGTCGCCGGTGGGGAAGCGATCCGGGCGCAAGCAGAGCACGACTTCGCAGTAATACGCTGCGGGCGAGGCGACTGAACGGGAGCCATGAGCGATCGCGACCGGGCGGCGGCAAGAGCCACCGCGGTGGCCGACGCCATGGGCGATATCGCCATGCGGGAACATGGCCCCGCACCCCGAACGCATCCGACACCGACGCTGGCACTTCAAGAGCCGCATTCATGATGTGCGAGAAGTTCGAGGCGATCTCATTCAACACCCCCACGAACCGCTGCTCACCCTTCCCAAGCATCGGATCGGAGACTAAGCCGGTCGGCATGTCGTCGGCCGATCCGCTCGGAGGTCGCCCAGGTCAGCGATGGCTGGGCCTATAGCTCATCGCCAAGGAACCAGGGCTGAGTCGGGGGCTCATGCACGTAGACCTGTTCGACCTGTGAATCGGACATCGGGGGGTCCGCTCCCATCTCGAATAGTCTCGTGACTCCA
>JAJDZO010000218.1 GCA_022824605.1 Acidimicrobiia bacterium | reverse complement strand
TGATGACCAGCCAGGCGCCGAGACGCCGCGCCAGCCGATGGCGGGCGCTCTCGTCGTCTATGGCGTCGGGCGCGGCCGTGACCGCCACCACCATCGAGGCGCCGTCCATCGTCTCGACATCGATGGCGTGCTGGCCGCCCTCCAGCGTGGCCAGGAACTCCAGTGCCGTGCCGACCTCGTAGTGCTGGGCGAGCAGCGGCGTGCCCCGGCCGTCGGTGGTGAGGATGCGAACCTCGTCACCGTTGCCGAGCGCGGCGCAGGCGATCGAGGCGGCCACCGAGGTGGTGTGATCCTGAACCGCGGTGTGATCGCCGGGTGGGCGGGTGTCGATCACCACCGTCACCCGACCGGGCCGGGAAGGCTGGAACCGGCGTACCGTGAACTCGTCGAGGCGGGCCGTCGAGCGCCAATGGATGTGCCGCAGGTCGTCGCCCTCCACGTAGGGGCGCAGCACGTCGAACTCTTCGCTGGCTAGCCCGATCCGCCGGCGATGGATGTCCATGGGCAGCGACAGATCGCCGCCGACCGGCAGGCGCGGCGCGGCCAGCGTCTCGACTCTCGGATGCACCACCACCCGGGTGCGGTGGCCGCTGACGTGTCGCCGCCGGGCCAGCCCCAGGCCGTCGAAGTCACCGATCCGCGCCGGTCCGATCTCGAGGACGCCGCGCCGAGCGGGCCTCAGGCGATAGGTGCGTGTCGCGCCGGCACCGCCCGCAATCGGTGCGACGCTGAATCGAACGACGTCGCCGCCGGTGATCGACTCTGAGATCTGTACCGTCGGGGAGCGCAGCCGGGCCCGATTGGTGGCCTCCAGGTTCACGTCGAGCGGCTCGGTGACGGCCACCATCGTCGACGAGACCGTGCGCCTGACCGCCAGCCGCGACGGATGGGCGAGCCGCACAGCCAAGGCGATCACGACCGCCGCCGCCGCGGTCAGGCCGATCACATAGAGCTCACCGATGGCGAAGGCCCGCCCGCCGGCGACCGCGGCGACCGCGGCCCCGAGCAACTTCCAGCCGACCGAGGTCGGCATGTCAGAGTCTTCCGGGCTGGTTCGCTGCGCTCACGGGCCGCTCGGCCTCAGCCGCCCTTGCGGGGCACCGGCACGGAGTCGATTATCTCAGTGACGATGTCACTGGATCGCAAGCCCCGCACCCGGCCTTCGGGCTTGGGCAGCAGCCGGTGCGGGAGCATGACCGGCGCGAGGGCCTTGATGTCGTCGGGGGTGACGTAGTTGCGTCCCGACGCGGCCGCTCTCGCCCGGGCCGCTCTGAGCACCGCCAGCACCCCGCGGGGTGACAGCCCCAACGACAGGCCGGGATGACGACGGGTGGCGTCGGCCACCTCCAGCAGGTAGGTCCGCAGCGGGCTCGCCATGTGAACCGCCTCCAGCTGCTCGGACATCCACCGCACCGCGGCTGCGTCGACCACCGGGTCGATCCCGTCGACGGGCTCGCGGGCGCCCCGGTCGCTCAGGATCGAGTCCTCGGCCGCACGGTCCGGATAGCCCACCTCAAGGCGCATGAGGAAGCGGTCGAGCTGGCTCTCGGGAAGCGGGTAGGTGCCCTCGTACTCCAGCGGGTTCTGGGTGGCGATGACCGTGAACGGAGACTCCAGGCGCCGGGTCACGCCGTCGAGCGTCACCTGCTGTTCGCCCATGGCCTCCAGCAGCGCCGACTGGGCTTTGGGGGAGGCCCGGTTGATCTCGTCGGCGAGGACGATGTTGGAGAACACCGGTCCGGGCCGGAACTCGAAGTCCCCGGTGGCGCGGTTGAAGATCGACGTTCCCGTGATGTCGACGGGCAGCAGGTCGGGAGTGAACTGGATCCGGCGGAAGCCCACGTCGACGCTGCGGGCCAGCGCTTTGCCCAGCGTGGTCTTGCCCACGCCGGGCACGTCCTCGATGAGTACGTGGCCCCCGCACACCAAGGCGAGGATCAGCAGCTCGATGACGTCGCCCTTGCCTTTGACCGCGGACTCGATGTTCTTGCGGATGAGCTGGAACTGCTCGTCGAATCGCCCCACGTCGGGGCAGCGTACAACCGGCCTGCGCCTAGAATCGGGCATGTGCTCACCCTCACGTTGGTCGTGCGGGCGGCTGGGGCGTTGGCGGGGCGGCCTCGGCTGTGGCCGACGGCGTTGGTTCAACTGCGCCGGTTCGTTCCCGACGGCTGGTGGCGCCGGCCGCCGTTCGTTCCGCTGCCGACGGCGGAACTGGCCCGCTTCAGGTCCGAGACCATGTACGGCGATCCGCGGACGGCGCCGACAGCGGCCGACGTTGTGGTGTGGCTGCAGTGGTGTCGGGCCCAGAACCACCGGCCCCGCTAGAGGCCGCCGGGGTGCGGCTAGCCTTCCCGTGATGTCTGGGGTGCTCGTGCTCAACGCCACTTTCGAGCCGCTGGCGGTGGTGAGCGCACGGCGCGCCGTGTGTCTGGTGCTGGCCGAGAAGGTGGAGATGCTGCACGCCACACCTCGGGCGTTCCGCTCGGAGCGGCGCTCGGTGGCCGTGCCCTCGGTGGTGCGCCTCAGCCGCTATGTGAGCGTGCCCCGCCCCCGGCACCGCTCTCCGAACCGGAGGGCCGTGTTCGCCCGTGACCGTGACAGCTGCCAGTACTGCGGCGACCGGGCCGAGACCATGGACCATGTGTTGCCCCGCAGCCGCGGCGGCAAGCACACCTGGGACAACGTGGTGGCGGCCTGCCGGCGCTGCAACGCTCAGAAGCGCGACCGCCTGCCCAGCGAGAGCGGCATGCGACTGCGGCGCCGTCCCGCCGCGCCGTCGCCGACGACCTGGGTCGAGATCGCCGCCGGAGGCGTGCCCGACGCCTGGACCGCCTACCTGCAACCCCGAGGCGACCTCCGCACCGCGTGACGCAGCCTCACAGGCTCGCAGCCACCGCGGCGGGCTGGACGGTTGAGCGCCTGCACGGCCCGGCGTCGGACCTGCTCGCAGCCCCCGAGCCGCCCGACGCCGCCATGAGGCTGGTCAGGATTCACACCGTCACCCGGCCCGCACTGGTGCTGGGAAGCACGCAGAGCCTCGACACGGCCGATCATGTCCGGGCCGCGGCTGCGGGCGCAGAGGTGGTGCGACGCCGCAGCGGCGGGGGCGCGGTGCTGCTGACTCCCGGAGGCCAGGTGTGGGTGGACTTCTTCGTTGCGCCCTCCGACCCGCTGTGGAGCGACGACATCGCCCTCGCCGCGCAATGGGTCGCAGAGTTGTGGGCCGCAGTGATCGAACCGCTGGTCGCCGAACCGGTGACCGTCCACTCGGGCCGGCTCGTGGCCGACCGGTGGGGGAGGCTGGTGTGCTTCGCGGGCCGCGGTCCCGGCGAGGTGTTCGCGGGCGAGTTGAAGGTGGTGGGGCTGAGCCAGCGTCGCAACCGGCGATGGACGCGGCTTCAGACCACGGCCCGGCTCGTGGCTCCCACGGCCGACCGCGCAGCACCCCGCCGCAGCCTCGACGAACTCGACCTCCTCGACATCGCGGCACAGGATCGGGCCGCGGGCCGCGAGGTGATGGCGGCTCGCTGCGGCGCGGTCGCAGCCGCTGAGGCCGATGTGTCTGGAGCCCTCCTTGAGGCCCTGGAAGCGAGGTACCCAGCCGACTCCTGACCGAGACCTCCGCCGCAACCGCCGCGATCCTGGGCACAGTTTGTTTGCTTAGTGGTGTGAAAGGGAGTACAGTGGTGCGCTGTGGAGTGCTTGGGAGCGTGCTTGACAGCACCGGGCAGGGCCGCGTCGCTCGGTGCAGCGGTGACCCGGCTAAGAGGCCGAGCGAATAGGCGGACCAATCCGGCGCATACGGGCGAGGCCGTGGCCCGAGCGGCCCGTGAGCGCAGCGAACAAGAGCGGGAGTCACCCCGTCACGATGCGACGGGTCTGCACCTATCCGCGCTGCCTCTAATGCCTCGGCGCCCCGAAGCCTGTTCGGGTTCAGGAGCGTGAGGGTCGGCCATGGTCGCTCATCGGGCCCTGTTCGTCGGCGTCCACGAGCACACCCTCGACGGCAAGGGTCGCCTCATCCTTCCGTCGGGGTTCCGCAGCCACCTCGCCGGGGGCGCCTACATCACCGCGCTCGACTCGTGTGTGGGGATCCTGCCCGTCGACGAGTTCGCCGACACGGCCGAGCAGCTTCGGTCGCAGGTGGGCACCGAGCAGGTGGACATCAACGCGCTGCGGAGCTTCGCGGCCCGGGCCGACTTCGTGGTTCCCGACGGCCAGGGACGCATGCGGATCCTTCCCCACCTGCGAGACGCGGCCGGCCTCGAGCGCAAGGTGATCGTCACCGGCATGATCCGCCGCATCGAGATCTGGAACCCCGACCGCTGGGCCGATGTCCAATCCGTGGGCACCGAGCGCCTAGCCGAGGCGATCACGCACGGAAGGGGCATCGCCGATGCCTGACCGTGCCGGCGTGCTCCGCCCGTCCCGCCCCACCGTCGGCCCCCCGAACAGCCACCAGCACCAAGACCACATCCACCCCACCGATCGGAGCCGTCACCGAGACGTCGTCCGGTCATGTGCAGTTCCCCGATTGGCAGATGGAAGACCCGTACTCCGCCCGCTTGCCATTAGCTCGATCGGGGGAGAAATCCCGACGTGCGCCGCCGGTCGGGGAACTGCAGATGACCGGACCGCCAACCGTCGAGGTGTCAGCGACGGCCGAACCCGCTCGGCCCGCCGGACTCAAATGACGGCCGGGTCCGGGCCCGGCCCCCGTGCCTTCCACCTGCCGGTGATGTGCCGCGAGGTGGTGGACATTCTGGCCGAGGCGCCCGAAGGTGTCGTGGTCGACGCCACCGTGGGCGGGGGAGGCCATGGCGCCGCCCTGCTGGACCGTGCTCCGCACCTGGGCCTCATCGGGCTGGACCGCGACCCCGACGCGCTGGGAGCCGCCGCCGAGCGCCTCGCCGGCTACGGCGACCGCGTGTCGTTGCACCATGCGAGCTTCGATGCGCTCGGCGACGTGCTCGACGAGCTCGGCCATCCCCAGGTGTCGGGGTGCCTGTTCGATCTCGGCGTGAGTTCTGCTCAGCTCGACCGGGCCGAGCGCGGCTTCAGCTACCGCCTCGACGGGCCGCTCGACATGAGGATGGACCCGACCTCCGGCGTCACCGCAGCCGACATAGTCAACCACGCCGACGAGCGCACCCTCGCGGTGATGCTGCGCCGCAACGCCGATGAGCGCCAGGCCCGCCGCATAGCAGCCGCCATCGTGGCCCATCGCCCGTTCGCCACCACCGCTCAACTGGCCCGCGTGGTGGCCGAGGCCGTGCCCGCCCCGGCGCGGCGCCGCTCCCACCCCGCCCGGCGCACCTTCCAGGCTCTGCGCATCGAAGTGAACCGCGAACTGGAGATCCTGGAGAAGGCCCTGACCGCCGGCATCGACCGCCTGGTGGGATCTGGACGGTGTGCGGTCCTCTCCTATCACTCCGGGGAGGACCGGATCGTCAAGTCGGTCTTCCGGCGGGCCGCGGGCGAGGTTCCGCCGCCCCGTCCGGGCCTGCCGCCCGCACCTGGATCCAAGGCCACCGTACGGCTGATGGGACGTCGCTCCCGCACGCCGTCGGAGTCGGAGATGTCAGCCAACCACCGGGCCCGCTCGGCGCGCCTGCGAGCGGTGCAGCGCCTCTCCGACGACCAGCGGCCACAAGGCGACGACTGATGGCACCGCAGCACTCCGCAGGGTCGGCCCCGGCACCAGCAGCACCGACACGCCCCACTAGGTGACGACTGATGGCACCGCAGCCTCAGCGGCAGCCTTCCCCGCGATCCGCAGCTGCGACTGTGTCGGGCGCTGAGCAGCCGTCGCGCCACTTGAAGGCCGCCGGTGCGCCCGCGCCGGCAGCGCCGCGGCCGCAGCCGCATCTGAGAGTCGCCCGGGCACCGGCTGCTTCGCGCCGCTCGATCGGCGGGCTCGGCACCCTCGCCGCGGTGGGCCTGTTCGTGGTGTGTCTGGCGCTGGCCGCCCTGCACGCCGTGCTCGTGGAGAACCAGGCCTCACTCGACGACCTGATCGAGCACAACCAACTGCGATTCGAGCGGATCGACCAACTGCAGGCTGAGATCGCCTATCTCGACTCCCCGGAGGGACTCGCCGAACAGGCACAGGCCGCAGGCCTCGTCCCCGCCGCCGATCTGGCTGTGCTCACCCCGATCGGACCCGACCGGCTCCCGCCGCCCGGCGTCGATCCCTTCGATCTGGCATCGTCGGGCTGGACACCGCCGCTTCCAGTCGTCGCAGCCTCTACGCCTCCAGAGCTCGCGGAGCCGACCGGGTGAGCCCGGCGCGGAAGCGATCGGCTGCATCGTCGCGGCGTTCCGGCCGCCCCCGCTCGGCTGCCTCAGCGCGGCGTTCCGGCCGCTCCCGCTCGGCCGCCGGGTCCAGCGGCGGACCGCCGATGCCTCTGGTCGGCCGCGGCCGGGTGATCACCGCGCTGGTGGTGCTCGCCCTCGCGGTGGGCGGTCTCGTCTATCGCATCGTCGATGTGCAGGCCACTCCTGATCCCCGCGTCCTCGAGGAGGTGTCGAACCCGCTCGGCGAGATCGTGGTGCCTGCGCCCCGCGGCACCGTGTTCGACCGCAACGGACGCACCATCGCCCTGTCGCTGCCGGCTGCCACGGTGGTGTCGGATCCCAGGCTTATCACCGATGCCCACGCCACGGCCGCCACCCTCGCCGAGGTGATGGGAGTCGCCCCGCAGACGCTGGTCGACAACCTGCGAGGCGACGGCGCCTTCCGCTACGTGGCCCGCCAGATCGACGCCGACATCGGCGAGCAGATCGACGATCTGGGCATCGAGGGGATCCGGGTGCTGGCCGAGCCGCGACGCGAGCACCCCAACGGCGACTGCTCCGCGCTGGCCGCGGTCGGGCGGGTCAACATCGACCATGTGGGCATGAGCGGCGTGGAGGAGAGCCACGACGAGCATCTGTCGGGCACCGCAGGGCGGGTGACGAAGGAAGTCGGGGTGGACGGCACCACCATCCCCGGCGGCCTCGAGGAGGTCACCGCGCCGCACGAGGGCCAGGACATCACCATGACGCTGGACCGCAACGTCCAGTATCAGGCCGAGTCGATGCTGCTCGACGCCATCGCCGGTACGGGCGCCTCCTCAGGCGTGGCCCTGGTGTCGCTGCCGGCCACCGGCGAGATCGTCGCCATGGCCAACGTGGCCAGGGGCGCCAACGGGATCGTCGACTGCACCCGGCACAATCTGGCCGCCACATGGAGTTACGAACCGGGATCGGTCTTCAAGCCGGTGACCGCGGCTGCGGCCCTGTCGAGCGGCGCGGTGGCCGAGCATGTGGCCATCGACGTGCCGTCGTACCTCACTGTCTGGGAGCATCGCTTCGTGGACACGCCCACCCACCCGGACACGCAGTGGACCCCCACCGAGATCGTGGCCCGGTCATCGAACATCGGCACCATCAGGATGGCTCAGATGACCGGCGAGCAGAGCCTGTATCGGACCATGCGGTCCTTCGGCTTCGGATCCCACACTGCCCTCGAGTTCAAGGGAGAGTCCAAGGGCATCCTGCTCCCGGTGAACGACTGGAACGGTCTCAGCCTTCCCAACATGGCCATCGGACAGGGTCTGGCCGTCACCCCGCTGCAGATCCTCCAGGCCTACAACACGATCGCCAACGGCGGCGTGCGGGTGCCGCTGAAACTGATCGCCGACGACGACAGCGGAGCCGCCGAGCAGCCCGAGCCGGTGCGGGTCCTGAGTCCTGATGTGGCTGCCGCGCTGATGCGGATGCTGACGGCGGTGGTGGAGGAGGGGACCGGCCGGGAGGCCGACATCGCCGGTTTCTCCATGGCCGGCAAGACCGGCACGGCCTGGCAGCCCTGCGACCTGGGGTACGAGTGCGTCAACTCCCGCAACGAGTTGATCGGGCGTCACCACACCGCCACGTTCGCAGGGATCGTGAGCAACCACGAGGGTCCGGTGCTGGTGGTGCTGGTGGTGATCGACGAGCCCAAGGGCGACCGCATCTCGGGCGGGCGGCTGGCTGCGCCCGCGGTGCGCGAGATCGCCGAGTATGCGCTGCGCCAACTGCGGATCCCCGCGTCGCCCAACATCGTCGGTGGTGACCGCCAGCGAGCCGAACCGGCGCCCGAGCCGCTGCCTCCGGCGCTGCTCGAAGCGGTGGACGCATGACCACGCTCTCTGAACTGGCTCACTCGCTGCAAGCCGAACTGGTCGCACCCGATCGCGGTGCCGACTCGCAGACTCCCGCCGACGCGCAGACTCCCGCTGGCGCGGCCGGTATCCGAGTGGTCGATGTCACCCACGACAGCCGCCGTGTCGCGCCCGGCGCCCTGTTCGCATGCATTCCGGGCGCGGCCTGCGACGGCCACCGCTTCGCGCCGGACGCGGTGGCAGCCGGCGCGGTCGCGCTGCTCACCGAACGCCCGGTGGGCGCCGACGTGCCCTGCCTGGTGGTGGGGTCGGTCCGCCGGGCGTTGGGACCGGCCGCGGCTGCCGTTCACGGTCACCCGGCGCAGCGCCTCGATCTCGTCGGCGTGACCGGCACCAACGGCAAGACGACCACGGTGCGGCTGACCGCCGGGCTGCTGCGAGCGGCTGGGCGCGAGCCGGTCGAGATCGGCACGCTGACCAGCACGCTGACCACCCCCGAGGCCACCGACCTGCAGCGCACCCTCGCTGAGGCGGCCGGCCGGGGGGCACGCGCCGCGGTGGTCGAAGTCTCATCTCACGGGCTGGCCCAGCATCGGGTGGACGGATGCCGGTTCCGGGTGGCCGCGTTCACCAACCTCGGCCACGACCACCTCGACTTCCACGGCTCGATGGACGAGTACTTCGCGGCCAAGGCCCGGCTGTTCACCCCCGCCCTTGCTGAGTGCGCGGTGGTGGACGTGACCGGGGCGTGGGGGCGACGCCTGGCCGAGACCGTCGGCTCGCAGATGCCGCTGAGCACCGTGGACCAGCGCAACGTCGAGGTCTTCGACGCCGACACCCGCTCCAGCGTGTTCGGTTGGCGCGATCAGGTGGTGAAACTGCCGCTGGCAGGGGCGTTCAACCGGGCCAACGCGGTGCTCGCGGCCGAAACGGCACTGGCGTTGGGTCAGAGCCCCGAGCAGATCGCGGCCGCGCTGGGCGGCGCCGAGCCGGTCACGGGCCGCTTCGAGCCCGTGCACGCCGGACAGGACTTCGCGGTGATCGTCGACTACGCCCACACCCCCGACAGCCTCGCGGCGGTGCTGGAGGCTGCCCGATGCCTGACGGCGCGCCGTCTCACCGTGGTGTTCGGCGCGGGCGGCGACCGCGACCGCGCCAAGCGCCCCGAGATGGGCGCAGCCGCCGAGCGATTGGCCGACCGGGTGATCGTCACCAGCGACAACCCGCGCTCTGAGGATCCCGATGCGATCATCGCCGCCATCGTCGCAGGCATGAGCCGATCCCCCGAACTGGCCGAACCCGACCGCAGGCGGGCGCTGCGCCATGCGGTGGCCACCGCCGAGCGGGGCGATCTGGTGCTGATAGCCGGCAAGGGGCACGAGAGCCGACAGGTCATAGGCAGCCGCACGCTGGCCTTCGACGACCGCATCGTGGTGAGCGAGGAACTCAAGGCGCTCGCCACCGCGGAGGCCACCCGATGATCCGGCTGCTGCTGGCGGGCAGCATCGCCATGCTGGTGTCGTTGACGGGCTGCTGGCTGCTGATCCGCGTGCTGGTGCACTACCGGATCGGCCAGCCCATCCGCGACGACGGCCCCTCCGAGCACCGGGTCAAGGCGGGCACCCCCACCATGGGCGGCATCGCGGTGGTGTTCGCGGCCACCGCCGGGTACGTGATCAGCGACGTGTTCGGCGGCGTCTACACCCGCACCGGCATCATCGTGATGCTCACCATCGTGGCGGGGAGCATCGTCGGCCTGCTCGACGACTGGATCAAGGTGGTCGCCGCCCGCAACCTGGGCCTCAACAAGCGCACCAAGATCGTGGGACTGGTCCTCGTCGGGATCGGCTTCGCCTGGGCCATGACCGAGTTCACCTCGGCGCACACCACGGTGTCGTTCACCCGCTTCGACAGTCCGGGCCTCGAGCTGGGGCGGCTGGGCTGGTCGGCCTGGGCTGTGCTTCTCATCATCGCCACCGCCAATGCGGTCAACCTGACCGACGGGCTCGACGGTCTCGCGGCGGGGGCCAGCGGGCTCGGGTACGGCGCGTTCTTGGTGATCGGCTTCTGGCAGTTCGACCACTACGACGAGTATCAGGTGGCCCACGCGCTGGATCTGGCGGTGGTGAGCGCCGCCATGGTGGGCGCGATCATCGGGTTCCTGTGGTGGAACGCGGCACCGGCGCGGATCTTCATGGGCGACACCGGCTCGCTCGCACTGGGAACCGGCCTGGCCGCGCTGGCGCTGGCCACCAACACCCAGCTTCTGCTGGTGGTCATCGGCGGGCTGTTCGTGATCGAGACCGTGTCGGTGATCCTCCAGATCATCTCGTTCAAGGGCTTCGGGCGCCGCCTGTTCCGCATGGCCCCCCTGCACCACCATTTCGAGCTGCGGGGCTGGCCCGAGACCACCGTCATCGTGCGCCTGTGGATCCTGTCGGGGGTGTGTACCGGTGTCGGGCTCGGGATCTTCTACGGAGACGCCGTCAGCACCGGCATCGTCGACTCGATATCGAGGCTCACGCCGTGACGCCGCCTCGCTCAACCTCCTTCGAGGTGCCCTCGACTTTGCTTCTCGCCGGTTTCGGCGCGGCCAACCAGGCCGTGGCGCGGTCGCTGGCCGCTCGGGGTCACGAAGTCGTCGTGTTCGACGACCGGGGCGGCTCGGCGGTGGTGTCGGCCGCCGCGGAACTCGGCGTGGAGGTGGAGATCGCCCCCGGACCGGACCGCCTCGACCGTCTCGTCCGCTCGGTCGGCGCGGTGCTTCCCACACCCGGCCTGCCCGAGCATCACCCGGTCCTTGCCGCGGCCGCGGCCCGGGCTGTGCCGACGGCCGGCGAGTTCGACCTGGCCGCCGCCTGGGACTCGCGCCCGATCGCCGCCGTCACCGGAACCAGCGGGAAGACCACCGTCACCGAGACGGTGGTGGCCGCGCTCGAGGCTTCCGGCGTGGCTGCAGCCGCGGCCGGCAACAACGAACTGCCGCTGGTCAGCGCCCTCGAACGCCTCGACGTGGACGTGTTCGTGGTGGAGGCGTCGTCGTTCCGTCTCGGTCACAGCCGCAGCTTCGCCCCCTCCGCCGCCTGCTGGCTCAACTTCGCCCCCGACCACCTCGACGTGCACCGCAGCCTGGCGTCCTACGAGGCGGCCAAGGCCCGGCTCTGGCAATCGCTGCCGCCCGCCGCCACCGCCATCGCCAACCGCGACGACCGCACCGTGATGAGCCACCTGCGCGATGACCGGGCTGCCTGGACCTTCTCGGAGTCGGGGCCCGCCGACTGGCACCGCACAGGCGACGTGCTGACCGGTCCGAGCGGTCCGATCATCGAGGCGTCGCAGCTTCGCCGGGCCCTGCCCCACGACATCGCCAACGCCTTGGCGGCCGCAGCCACCGCCGCCGCGGTGGGAGCCACCTCCGAGGGGATCGGCCACGCCCTTCGGCGGTGCCGACCGGGTGCTCACCGCGTGGAGCAGGTCGCCACCATCGACGGGGTGGCGTACTTCGACGACTCGAAGGCGACCACCCCCCATGCCACCGTCGCCGCGCTGCGCTCCTTCGAGCGGGCGGTGCTGATCGCGGGCGGGCGCAACAAGGGCCTCGACCTCCACCGGCTGCGCGACGCGCTCGACCGGGTGAGCGCGGTGGTGGCCTTCGGTGAGGCCGCCGCCGAGGTGGCCGAAGTGTTCAGGCCCGACCGACCGGTGCTGACGGCGAGCGACATGGCCGAGGCCGTGGATCTCGCCGCGGCCGTGGCCGAGCCCCCTGCCGCCGTGCTCCTCTCTCCCGCATGCGCATCTTTCGACTGCTACCCGGGCTATGCCGCTCGGGGCGAGCATTTCGCCCGCATCGTGGCCGCCCGCGCCGGCGCCCACCGCAAGGGCGTACCTCAGGTAGAGGTTCAGACATGACCGTTGTCGTGGCCGCCCGGGTCTGCACCGGCCGGCCGGGCCCCACACCTGCGGAGGCGTCGACATGACCGTCACCGACCACCCCGTCACCCGGCGCGCCGGTGCCGGCGTTGCGTCCGAGGGTCGTGGCCCCCGGCCGCCCATCGGGCGCCGCACCGGCCTGTTCCTGTCCCTGTTCCTGTCCGTCATCGCCCTGGTGCTGGTGGGTCTGGTGATGGCGTTGTCGGCCACCGCCGCCCCGAGCCTGTCGGGCACCGACTCGGCCTGGTCGCTGTTCAGGAGCCAGGCCATGTGGCTGGGCGTGGGGGTGTTCGCCCTGCTGGTGCTGCTGCGCGTCGACTATCACCATTGGCGCCGGCTCGCGCCCATGGGCCTCGTAGTGTCGCTCATGCTGCTGGTGCTCACCGTCGTCCCCAGCATCGGCCTCAGCGCCAACGGCGCCCGCCGCTGGCTCGGAGTGGGGCCGGTCGTGTTCCAGCCATCGGAGCTGGCCAAGGTCGCCTTCGTGGTGTTCGTCGCCGACCTGCTGTCGCGCCCAGACCGGTCGATCGACGACACCGGATCGACCGTGCTGCCGGTGCTGTCACTCACGGGTCTGATGGCCGTGCTGTTGATGATGCAGCCCCACCTGGGCACCACCCTGGTGATCTCCGGTGTCGCGTTGACGATGCTGTACTTCGCCGGCGCCCGGCTCAGTCACCTCATCGTCGCCGCGGTGATCGGGGCGGCCGCCACCGCCATGATGGTCGCCTACTCGCCCTGGCGCCGCAACCGCATGCTCGGCTTCCTCGACCCTTGGGAGGACCCCTACGGCAGCGGCTACCAGACGCTGAAGTCACTGCATGCCATGGCCTCCGGCGGGGTCGACGGCATGGGGCTCGGATCGGGCCGGGCCAAGTGGGGCTTCCTGCCCTACGCGCACACCGATTTCATCTTCGCGGTGATCGGCGAGGAACTGGGCATGATCGGCTCGCTGTTCGTGGTGGTGCTGTTCCTGGGGCTGGCGGTGGCCGGGCTCGGCGTGACCCTCCGGGCACCCGACCGTTTCGGGATGCTGCTCGCGGCGGGCATCACGTCGTGGATCATCCTTCAAGCCGCACTCAACATGGGGGCGGTCGTCGCCATCTTCCCGATCGTGGGGATCACCCTGCCCCTGCTCTCCTTCGGAGGAACGTCGCTGGTGACCACGCTGGCCGCCACCGGTGTGCTGATGAACGTGGCCAGACAGATCCGGTGAGCGCCACGTCCGAGGCGTCGGCCTCACCGCCTCCCACCTGGGCGCTGGTCGCCGGAGGCGGCACTGCCGGCCATGTGCTGCCGGGCATCAGCATCGCCACCGAGATCGTGCGCCGGGGCGCCCCCCGCACCGCCGTCGGTTTCGTCGGCAGCGCCCGCGGCGTGGAGACCCGGCTGGTCCCCGAGGCCGGATTCAACCTCACCGCGCTGCCCGGGCGGGGCCTGCAACGCCGGCTCACCCCGTCGGGCGTGGCTGCCAACGCGGCCGCCGCGGCAGCGCTCGCTCGGGCCTTCGCGCAGGCGTTGCGGGTCATTCGCCGCCACAAGCCTGCCGTCGTGGTGGGGTTGGGCGGCTACGCCTCGGTCGCCTGTGGCGTGGCCGCCGCCGTTCTGCGGGTGCCGCTGGTGATCACCGAGCAGAACGCGGTGCCCGGCCTCGCCAACCGGGTGTTGGGTCGGATCGCCGCCGGTGCCGCCACCGCCTTCGACTCCACACCTCTGCGCGGCGCCACCTGCACCGGCACTCCCGTTCGCAGCGAGGTGCTCGCCGTGGACCGCTCCAAGGGCAGGGCTGCGGCCCGGGCCGCGCTCGGCGTCGCCGACGGGCAGCGGATGGTGGCCGTGTTCGGAGGCTCGCTCGGGGCTCGCACCATCAACGAGGCGGTGGCCGGGGCGCTGCAGCGCTGGCACGACCGTGACGATCTGCATGTGCGCCACATCGCGGGACGTCGCGACTACGACTACCTGAGCCGCCGGGTGGGCGCCGACCCGCAGCGGGCGGTGTCATATGAGCTGGTCGCCTATGAGGACGACATGGCCTCGGTGTACGCCGCCGCCGATCTGGTGGTCGCCCGCGCGGGCGCTACCACGGTGGCCGAGGTGGCCGCCGCGGGCGTGCCGACCGTGCTGGTACCCCTTCCCGGCGCGCCCGGCGACCACCAGAGCGCCAACGCCCGCAGGCTCGAAGCCGTCGGCGGTGCGGTGCGGGTGGCGGACGAGGATCTCGACGGGCTCCGCCTGGCGACCGAGGTCGACGCTCTGCTCGCCGATCCGGCCCGTCTCGATGCGATGGCCGCCGCCGCCCGGTCACTGGCCCGACCCGACGCGGCCGCAGCGGTGGTCGATCTGATCCAGCGCTGCGCGCGGCGTCCCCTGCCGGGGGCAGCGGATGCGGCAGTATGGAGGCCGTGACACTGCCGACGGCCAGCTCGATCCACGTCGTCGAGATCGAGTCGCCCAAGCATCCCACGGTCCGTCACTTCGGCTGCCGGGCCGAGGCCGGCCGATGAACGCTCTGGACCTGTCCACGCCCACCTCGGTGCATGTCATCGGCGCGGGCGGCGCCGGAATGTGCGCCATCGCCTCGGTGCTTCGGTCGATGGGCCACCAGGTGACCGGATCCGACCTGCGTGACGGTCCGGCGGTGACCCGTCTGCGGGCCGAGGGGGTGCCGGTCGCCATCGGGCACGATCCGGCCAACCTGGGCGACGCCGCCCTGGTGGCGATCTCGTCGGCCATCCGCGACAGCAACCCCGAGGTGCGAGCCGCCCGCCGGTGCGGGGTGCCGGTGGTGCGCCGCAGCGAGATCCTGCCCGCGATCGCCTCCAACCGTCGCACCATCGCGGTGGCAGGCACCCACGGCAAGACCACCACCAGTTCGATGCTTGCGCTGGTGCTGGTGGAGGCCGGGCTGCATCCCTCGTTCATCATCGGCGGCGACGTCAACGAGATCGGCACCGGCGCCATGTGGGACAAAGGGGAGTGGTTCGTGGTGGAGGCCGACGAGAACGACCACACGTTCCTGTCCCTCGATGCGGAGGTGGCGGTGGTGACCAGCGTCGAGTCCGACCACCTCGAGAACTACCACGACTCGCCCGCCGTCCTGTTCGACGCCTTCGAGCAGTTCCTCGCTTCGTCTCGCCACCGCATCGTGTGCAGCGACGACCCGGGCGCGGCGCGCCTCGGCGCGGCCGTCGGGGCGGTCACCTACGGCACCGGCGCCGACGCCGATTTCCGCATGGCCGACATCTCGTTGAGGATGCCCGTCTCGGAGTTCGAGTTGTGGAGCGGCGCCAGGCGCCTCGGCGCGGTGAAGTTGCCGATTCCGGGTCTGCACAACGCCCTCAACGCAACCGCGGCCATTGCGGCCGCGGTCACCGCCGGAGCGTCCTTCGCCGACGCGGCCCGGGCGCTGGCCCGCTTCGGGGGTGTGGCTCGGCGCTTCGAGTTCCGTGGCGATGTCGGGGGCATCACCTTCGTCGACGACTACGCCCACCTGCCCAGCGAGGTGGAGGCCGCCATCGCCGCGGCCCGAACCGGCGATTGGAAGCGGGTGGTGTGCGTGTTCCAGCCCCACCGCTACAGCCGGGTCGCCTCCGTCGGCTCGGAGTTCGCCCATTCGTTCACCGCCGCCGATCATGTCGTGCTCACCGGGATCTACCCGTCGGGTGAGGCGCCCCGCCCCGGCGTCACCTCCAAGATCGTCCTCGATGCTGTGCTCGACGCCCATCCGTGGTCGTCGATCACCTGGCTGCCGCGGCTCGACGAGGTGGCTGACTGGCTGGAAGCCCGGCTGCGCAGCGGCGATCTCTGCCTCACTCTGGGCGCCGGCGACCTGACCGCCACACCCGACGTGGTGATGGAGCGCCTGGAGGCGACCCAAGCCCGAGCCGCGGCGATCTCGTGATGACCGCGGCTGTGCAGGGTCTGCTGGCCGCGCTGGACGGCCGCTTGGCCGATTCGCCGCTGGCGCCCTCTGTTCGCACCGATTACAGCCTGGCTCCGCACACCACCTACCGGGTCGGGGGACCGGCCCGGTTGTTCGTCACCGTGTCCGACCTTGCAGAACTCGAAGAGCTGGCCGGCATCGTTGCCGCCACAGGCACGCCTGAGGAGCCCGTGCCGGTGCTGGCGGTGGGCCGAGGGTCCAATCTGCTGGTGGCCGACCGCGGTTTCGACGGTCTGGCCGTGGCTCTGGGTTCCGGGCTGACCGGCTGCCACATCGACGGACGCACGGTCACCGCCGGCGGGGGAGCCCTTCTTCCCGTGGTGGCCCGGGCCTCGGTCGAGGCCGGTCTCGCCGGCTTCGAGTGGGCCGTCGGGGTGCCCGGCACCGTGGGCGGAGCGGTCAGGATGAATGCGGGCGGCCACGGCTCCGACATGTCCGAGTCGCTCATCGATGCGCGCATCGTCGACCTGCACCGAGGCGTCACCACCGCGCACACCGCGGCCGACCTCCAACTCGGATACCGGTACAGCCGCGTCGCGGCCCACCAGATCGTCGCATCCGTAAGGCTCAACTTGAGGTTCGGGGATGTGGAGGCCTCCCGGTCCGCGCTCACCGAGACCGTCGGTTGGCGCCGTGCCAACCAGCCGGGCGGGCGCAACGCCGGCTCGGTGTTCACCAATCCCGAGCATGCGTCCAATCCCGATCATGTGTCCGCGGGCGAGCATGTGTCCGCGGGCGAGCTGATCGAGTCGGTCGGCGCCAAGGGCCTGCGCATCGGCACGGCCGAGGTCTCCACCAAGCACGCCAACTTCATCCAGTCCGACGAGGGCGGCACCGCCTCAGACATCGTGGCGGTGATGCGCGAGGTGCGCCGCCGGGTCCTCCACGTCCATCACGTCGAACTGTCGGCTGAGACCCGTCTCGTGGGCTTCGAGCCCGCGGAGTTGCCGTGACCGCCGGAGCCGTCACAGTGGATCCGCGCATGAAGGCGCGCCGCATCGCGGTGATCAGAGCCCAGGGTCGTCGGCGCCTGCGGGTCATTGCGTTGGTGCTGGGCATCGTGGCGGTGGCCGCGGCTGCTTGGGGCCTCAGCCGCACGCCCCTGCTCGACGTGGACCGGATCACGATCAGCGGCGCCGAGGCCGCCACCCGCCCCGAGGTGCTCGAGAGCTCGGGGCTGTCGACCGGTGTGCCCATGCTGTTCCTCGACACCGACGAGGTGCAGCGGTCGGTCGAGTCGTTGCCCTGGGTCCGCTCCGCGAATGTGTGGAGGGACTGGCCGGCCACGGTCCGCATCGCCGTGGAGCCCCGGGTGCCGGCGGCCGTGGTGCCGGCGTCACAGGGCCGCACGGCCCTGCTCGACGCCCACGGCTACGTCATCGGCTGGGCCGCGGAGCCCACGGCGATGCCCCACGTGTCGGTTCCGTTCACAGGAGAGCTCGGCGACATCCACACCGCCGCCGACGGAGCCCTCGCGGTGGCGGTGGCCATGCCCGAGGATCTGCGGGTCTGGGTCTCCACGGTCACCGTCGACGCCGACCGGGGCGAGTTGGGCCTCGACGTGGTCGGCGGCGCCCGGGCCGTGCTGGGCGAGCCGGTGCTGATCGACGACAAGATCAGCGCGCTGCGCTCGGTGCTGGCCTCCGCCGACCTCGAGTGCATCACCGCCATCGACGTGACCATGCCCGACATCGCCACCGTGACCCGCCACCAAACGTGCCGCCCCTGAGGTCTTCGTCGTCGCGGGCGAGGCCTCGGTCGTGACCGGCCCGCATCGTCACCTATCGGCTGTGCCTCTAAGATGAAGTGAAGGTTCAATGCAGAGAGGTTGACGCAGTGATGGCCGATCCCCACAACTACCTCGCCGTCATCAGGGTCATCGGAGTCGGCGGCGGTGGCGTCAACGCCGTCAACCGCATGATCGATGCCGGCTTGCGGGGTGTCGAGTTCATCGCGGCCAACACCGATGCGCAGGCTCTGGCCATGAGCGACGCCGACGTAAGGATCGACCTCGGCCAGAGCTTGACCCGTGGCCTGGGCGCGGGCAGCAATCCCGAGGTGGGCAAGCAGGCGGCCGAGGAGCATGTCGACGAGATCCGCGAGGCTCTCAACGGATCCGACATGGTGTTCATCACTGTGGGCAAGGGCGGTGGCACCGGCACCGGCGCGGCCCCGGTGGTGGCCGAGGTGGCCAAGAGTTCCGGTGCGCTCACCATCGGTGTGGTGACCAGGCCGTTCAGTTTCGAGGGCGCCCGGCGCTCGGTGCAGGCCGAGGAGGGCATCCAGCGGCTCAAGGAGAAGGTCGACACCCTGATCGTCATCCCCAACGACCGCCTGATCGCGATCGCCGATGAGAAGACCTCCATGCTCAACGCCTTCCGCATGGCCGACGAGGTTCTGATGCAGGGCGTGGGAGGCATCACCAGCCTCATCACCACCCCCGGGCTGATCAACACCGACTTCGCCGATGTGCGCACCGTGCTCCACGACGCGGGCAGCGCCCTGATGGGCATGGGGTCGGCCACCGGCGAGGGGCGGGCGGTCGCCGCGGCCCGCGGCGCCATCTCCAGCCCCCTGCTGGAGTCTTCGATAGACCGCTCCCAGGGCATCCTGCTCAACATCTCCGGCGCCTCCAACCTTGGCTTGATGGAGGTGAACGAAGCGGCTGAGGTGGTGCGATCGGTCGCTCACCAGGACGCCAACATCATCTTCGGCACGGTGATCGACGACGACCTCGAAGATGAGGTCAAGGTCACGGTGATAGCCGCGGGCTTCGAGAGCGACCGGCAGGGTTACGGCTCCGGCGGCAGCACCCGTCCGGCGCGCCAGCAGGGCCGTGCGGCCGGCCGTGGCGGTGACACCAGGCAGATCGCCGACGTGTTCGCCTCCGGAGAGCACGCGACTGCGCCGGTCGGCGTCGACCTCAACGACGAGTTCGACGTTCCCGACTTCTTGAGATGAGTCCGGCGCTTCCCGAAAACCTCTGATCCTCTCGTCGATGGTTGCTTCCTCAACCTCGACCACAGCTTGAGCAACCGGGGGGTCGCATGATCGAGCGGCTGGTGCCCGCAGGCGAGGGGCTGGTGGCCAGGATGCGGTGCTCGCAGCGATCTGACGGCGACTTCCGCCGCGACGCCGACCCCAGCCGTCATCGTCGTCTCGACCGCAGGCGCCAGGCGTTGATGGACGGGAGGTGGACGTGGCTCGAGCAGGTCCACGGCGCCGATGTGGCGGTCGTGGCCGAGCCGGGCGACGGCGCGGGGGCGGTGGCCGACGGCGCGGTCACCGCGGCGCCCGCGGCGGTGCTCGCCCTGCTCACCGCGGACTGCGCACCGGTGGTGGTGGTCGGCGACGGCGCGGTGGGCGTCGCCCATGCCGGTTGGCGCGGCATCGCGGCCGGCGTGATCGGCGAGGTCGCCGACGCCGTGCGCGCCCTCGCACGAGACTCCGGCCGCGCCGGTGTGCGAGCGGTGGTGGGCCCGGTGATCAGGCCGTCTGCCTACGAGTTCGGCCCCGCCGAGCTGGCTGAGGTGAGCCGGGCCGTGGGCTGCGACGTGAGCGGTGTCACCGCCTGGGGCACGCCGGCCCTCGACATCGCCGCGGCCGTGAGCGCCGCCCTTCAAGACGCGGGAGTCGACGACGTGGACGATCTGGGGTTCGACACCTCACACGATCGCTTCTTCTCGCACCGGGTCCGAGGTGAGCGCCAGAGACAGGCGACCGTGGTCCGTCTGGAACCCGCATGAGCGGGTCGGCGCAGACTCTGGCCGCCGTGGCTGAGCGCTACGAAGCCGTGCGGGCACGGATCGCTCGGGCCGGCGCCCATCACGTCACCGTGGTGGCGGTCACCAAGGCGCTCGGCGCATGGGCCATCGATGCCGCCGCCGCCTGCGGCATCGGCCACGTAGGCGAGAACTATGCCCAGGAGTTGGTGGCCAAGATGCCCGAGGTGACCGCGGCGCCGAGGCCGCAGGTTCATTTCGTGGGGCAGCTGCAGCGCAACAAGGTGAAGGTGCTGGCCTCAACCGTCGACCTCTGGCAGACGGTTGACCGAGCCGAGTTGGCCCGCGAGATCGCCCGCCGCGCGCCGGGGGCCGAGGTGATGATCCAGGTGAACATCTCCGCAGAGGCGTCCAAGGGGGGCTGCCTGCCGTCGGAGACCGAGCAGTTGGCGTCGGTGGTCTCCGACGGCGGCCTGAGCCTGGTCGGGCTGATGGGCATCGGCCCGCTCGGACCGCCCGAAGGGGCCCGCGAAGCCTTCAGGTCGCTGCGGCACATGGTCGACACCCTCGACCTCAACCACTGCTCGATGGGCATGACCGACGATCTCGAGGTGGCCGTCGGCGAGGGTGCCACGATGGTGCGCGTGGGCAGGAGCCTGTTCGGCGAGCGTCCCCGCCGCGGCGCGGCTGCTCGCGCGGGCGCTGAGCGTGCCACAATGACAGGCTCACAGGAGATTCGATGACGGGCGTGACGCGCTAAGGTCTGCTCAAGGAGCACGATGCCGATGCTGAAGAAGGCGATGATCTACCTAGGGCTCGGACCCGACGAGCACTACGAGGGCTACGAAGACCCGATCCGCGCCCATCAACCCCAGGGCGCCGCGCCGGGTCGCTATCCGGCGGGCGCCGAGCCGGTCG
>JAJDZO010000002.1 GCA_022824605.1 Acidimicrobiia bacterium | reverse complement strand
CTGCGGACGTCGGCAACCTCGGCCACGCAGCGGCGCCCGGCGGCGCGCACGCCCGCGGCGGTCTCCGACAAGTCGGCCTCGGAGGCCAGCGGGTAGGGCACCGAGCCGGTATCGCACACGTCGCAGATGATGATGTCGGCGCCCTCGGCGGCGAATCTCAGGGCGATGGCGCGACCTTGGCCGCGGGCGCCACCGGTGATGAACGCCACCCGCCCGTCGAGGCGCCCCGAACCGCCTGTGCCACCTGTACTGCCGGTACTGCCCATGCTGCCCATTCTGCTCGCACCGCCTGTACTGCCCATGCCGCCCATATCGCTCGTGCCGCCTGTACTGCCCATGCTGCTCGCTCCGCCTGTGCTGCCTGTACTGCCCATACTGCTCGCACTGCCTGTGCTGCCTGTGTCGCCCATGCTGCCCATACTGCTCGCACCGACCATACCGCTCGCTCGTGCCGCCCATCCCGTGTCTCGGCCGACGTCGGTCATTTGCCGCCCGCGGCAGCCGCCGTGCAGCCGCCGTGCAGAGTCTGTGCAGCGTCTTCTGGGTTCGTTGCGCCGGCTAGGAGACCGGCGAGACGAGGATGCGTCCGCCGAACGGGTGCGGGGGATCGAAACGGCCGTCCTCGTAGGCCAGGTGGCCGTGAACCCACACGGCAGCGATGCCCTCTGGGGGGATCAGCGGCTCGTCGAAGCTGTTGGCATCCCGCACGGTGGCCCAGTCGAACAGCACCAGCGAGGCGTCGGCGCCGGGTCGCAGCACCGGGTCGTCGAGGCCCAGGAAGCGGCACGGCAGCGTGGCGATCCGGTGGACGATCTCCTTCAGCGGGATGCCCAGTTCGCGGGCCATGCGCAGCGCCTTGGGGAACGAGCCCAGCGAACGTGGATGGGGCTTCTGGCCCGGTCCGGGCATCAGGCCGTCGGTGCACAGCGCCATGTTCGGACGCCTGAAGAAACGCTCCACGGTGGCCTCGTTGCCGTAGTGGCTGATGATCGAGACCTCGCCCCGGTTGTGCAGGAAGAAGTCGCACACCGCATCGTGGGCCTCTATCGACTCCATGTCGGTCACGCCCGCGGCCAGCACCACATCGGAGAAGCGCTTGCCCAGGAAGTCGTCGCCCACCCCGTCGAGCACACCGGCGATCTGGATGCCCTCAAGGCCTCCGCAGAACGCCACGAAGTTGTCCCACCCGGCGCCGTCGCCGTAGATCTTCTCGAAGGCGAACTCCCGGACCCGGTCATCCGTCAGGCGGGCCAGGAACTCGGCCCGGGTGCCCGAACGCACCTCCGGCGGGAACAGAGCGTCGGCGGTGGTGCTGCCCGCGGTGTATGGGTACATGTTGCCCATCGTGGGGACCGAGCCGTCGGCGTCGTCGAGTTTGGCGGCCACTTCGCCGAAACGGTCCCAGTTGCGGCGGCCGGCGATCTTCGAGTGCTCGCTGCAGTAGCCGCCCCCGCCCTCGACCGCGGCGGTGATCACCTCGGTGAGCGCGTCGAGGATGTCGTCGCTCTCCGAGCGCAGGTGCGGGTACAGCGCGCCCGGCTTGACCTCGTTGAACGCCCTCACGAGGGCGGTGATCTCCCGCTGATCGGAGTAGACGGCCGGGTTGTAGACCAACCCGGTTGAAAGGCCCAGACACCAGGGCGCCTCCCGGCGCACGACCTCGGCCATGGCCCGGATCTCGGCATCGTCGGCGGTGCGGTCGAGGTTGCCCATCACCGTGCGGCGCACCGCGCTGTGACCGAGATGCATTCCCAGGTCGGTGACCGAGCGCCCCTGGTGCCAAGCGAGGAACTCCTCCATCGTCAACCACGGCCAGTCCCCGCCACCGGCGGGATCGTCGCCGTCGGGATCGCCGGGCGTGCCCGCCATGCCGTCGAGAGGTGCGAGCTGCGCGGCGTACTCGGCGCGCTGACCGGTCGCCACCGGTGCGGGCGACAACCCGTCCACGCCGCAGATCCGTTTGGTGACCCCGCCGCGCACCGCCATCTCGCAGCTCACCGGGATGCCGTGCTCGCCGATGCGGGTGCCGGCCAGCGCGCCGTGGTTGTGGGTGTCGACGAAGCCGGGGGCCAGCACCCGGCCGTCGGCGTCGATGGTGCGATCCGCGCCGGCGGCCGCGCTGGGCGGCACGTCGCCGAGGTGAACGATGCGGTCGCCGTCGATCAGCACGTCACCGACGTACGGCTCGGCGGCGCGGTCGCCGGTGACGATCAGCGCATCGGTGATCAGTTGGCGCACAGACTCACGGTATCGGGGCCTGCCCCGCCTCTACGGCCGGGCGCGCCTGGGCGAGAGCCCGTGGGGTGGCAGCCGAGGCCGTTCAGAGTGCGTGGGCGAACGCGGCCACGTCGCGGGCCGAGGCGGCGTACACCTCCGGCATGGCGCCCGGCATCATCAGGTCGCCGGCGTGGCAGGTGCCGTTGACGGTTCGAGCGGCGACCGACACGCCGGCACGGGCCAGCTTGCGGAAGTAGTCGAGTCCCTCGTCGCGCAGCGGGTCGAGCTCGTTGACCGAGATCACATGGGGCGGCAGGCCGGCAAGGTCGTCCACCGAAGCGTGCCAGGGCCAGGCCAGCGGGTTGGTGAGGTTGGCGCCGCCCGGATCGTAGGCCTCCACGAAGTAGCCCATCACGTCGTTGGCGATGAAGTACCCGTCGTTCTCGTGAAGAGACGCCAGCTCGGGCGGCATGCTGGCGTAGGCGCCCGAGATGTAGGGGCACTGGGCGTACACCCCGTCGATCATGGCGAGACGACCGTCACGGCGGGCCTTGAGGGTGGTGGCCAGCGTCAGGTTGCCGCCGCCGGACTCGCCCGACACCACCAGCTTCGACACTCCGAGATCCTCGCGGTGAGCGTGCATCCACTCCAGCGCGGAGGTGCAGTCGTTGAGAGCCGCGGGGTACGGATGGCTGCCGAGAGCGCCGGCCGCGTTGCGGAACTCGACGCCCACCACGACCAGGTTGCGAGCGGCCAGCGCATCACGCCAGTGCACATACGAGGCCCCGGCTGCGGCAAGGATCACCATGCCGCCGCCGTGGATGTGCAGGATGCCCGGACACGGGCCGCTAGCGGCGGTCGGTCGGTGAACGTAGAGGCTTATGTCGTTGCCGTCGACGCCGCCGATGACCTCGGTGCGGGACTCGACACCCTCGATCGGGGGCTGACCAGCGCACAACACCTCGGAGACCTGCTCGAATCCCGGCTCCGCCACCGCCGCAAGGGCGCGGATGTCCTCGAGGGTCGAGTCAGGCGACAGCGGCACCGGATCGGCCCTGCCGGACAGGCCGAGCGGCTCGAGCACGGCCACCATTCGAGGGTCGGAACGAGGATCGGTGGCCAGGGTCATGTCGGGATCGCCCAACCGTCCGGGAAGGTGGACCGCTGAGGCAGTCATCGTGTCCGTCATTGCCTGCTCCCTGTCATTGCCTGCTCCCTTCTGGGCTCTTCCGGCGCGTGCGTGCGCCGAACCCTAACCCGCCGCCGCGCCCGTCATCGCGAACGGGTTCACCCGCCCACCGGCTCGTAGAGGTTTGGCAGCCCGCCCCGGGCAGACTCGCCGCAGTGAATGGGCCCGGACACCGACGCCGAGCCGGTGACCGGGAATTCATCGCACTCATGGGGGCGATGACGGCCCTGACCGCCTTGGCCATCGACATGGTGCTGCCCGCCTTCGGCGAGATGCGCGACGCATTCGGCCTCGACCCCGATTCCACCGGCCTGTCGCTGACCGTCACGCTGTACCTCATGGGTGCGGGAGTGGGGCATCTGTTCTATGGGCCCGTCGCCGACGCGCTCGGGCGCAAGCCCGTGCTCATGGCCAGCCTGCTGCTGTACGCCGGGGCCGCGTTGGTGGCTGCTCTCGCCCCGTCGCTGAGCGTGCTCTACGGCAGCCGATTCGTTTGGGGTTTGGCCGCAGCCGGCCCCAGAACACTGACGCAGGCCATCGTCCGGGACCGTTTCGCGGGTACGACCATGGCCCGGGTCATGACGCTCATCCAGACGGTCTTCTTCATCGGCCCGATCACGGCACCGGCGCTGGGCCATGTCCTGGTGGTGGTCGGCTCGTGGCGCTGGGTGATGGCTTTCGGTGTGGCCACGTCGCTGACGGCGCTCACCTGGTCGTTGCGACTCGACGAGACGCTCGACCCGGCCCACCGGCGACCGTTGCGACTGGGCATGGTGCTGTCGGGGTTCCGCATCGTCGTCACCAATCGCACCTCTCTCGGCTACACGCTCATGGTGACCTTCGGCTTCAGCGCCTTCCTGACCTATCTCAGCAGCACCGAGCTGATCTTCAGCGACGTTTACGACCGCCCCGACTGGTTCGTCGGCTACTTCACCGCGTCTGCGCTGATCGCGGCGGCTGTCGCCCTCGGCAACAACCGTCTGCTGCATCGAGTACACGCCCGCCACATGGCTCTGGCCGCCAGCACCGCGTTCGCGGTCTCGTCAGCCGCACTTTTCGCG
>JAJDZO010000130.1 GCA_022824605.1 Acidimicrobiia bacterium | reverse complement strand
GAAGACGTGGATCAAGGCTCCGCACCATTCCCGAGCGGCTGCGGTCCGGCTCTGACCGTGGAGCCTCGTGCTGCCAGGAACTCTGCTGCGGCCGCGGCCAGCAGGTCGCGCAGCAACAACACGATCCTGAACCCGAATATCAGCAGGCCGATGGCCAGGGGATCGGCTGCGCCGAGCAGCGACGGAACCGACACCTCCACCACTCCGATGCCCTGGGGCGCGATCACTGAAAGGAACCGCAGGCCTCCCCAGGTGAGCACGAACGCACCGGCGAGGCGTGCCGTTGCGAAGTCGTCGGCGGCCTCGAAGGCTCGCATGTACAGGCAGAATACGGCCGCCGCCGATATCCAGTAGCAGCCCGACGCCGCGATCATGTGCAGATACCCCGACCATGTGAATCCGCTGACCGGGGTCAGGCTCTCCAGGCGACGCCGCCGGGCCACCGCCGCGACGACGCGTCCCGCCACCGACGGCGAAGCCGCCACGATCACGCCCACTGCGGCGATCATCGGGATCGCCAGGCCCCCGGGCAGGTCACCAGCCCAGCCCAGCAGCATCAGACCACATGCCACCGACACGGCCAGGCTGACCGCCATCTCCAGGGCAGCGGTAAGGGCGAGCGGTCCGGCTGCGACGCCGCGCCTCTGCATGAGAGCCACACGGCTGATCGCGAACGTGACCATCAGCGGCACATACCTTGCCGGCAGGGAACGGGCCGCGGTGGCGGTGAGGTCGGCGAAGCGCGGGCGCTGGCCGAGTATGCGCAGGCTCACCAGCCAGAAATAGGCGCTCAGCGCTATCAGCACGAACCCGGTGATGAACGACGCCGCCACCAGCACATGCCTTGCGCCCGCGAAGTCCCGCAGAAGGTCGGCCACATCGTGTCGGCGAGCCACCACGAGCACCGGCAGGGCGGCCGCGAGCAGAGCGAGGTAGGTGATCCTCAGCCATCTCAGAAGGCGTCGCGGCCATGGACGCTCGGTCATCGGCTCGACGTGGGTCAACTTGGATCGACGCTGCCTCAGCCGGTCACTGGATCAGCTCGAGCAGATCGTCGAGCGCAGCGTCGTTGACCTTCAAACGGTCCCGCAGCACGCCGAATGCCTCGGCCGTCCTGTGCGACCTGCCTTCCGCCTCGTCCACTGCGTGGATCAGCGTGAGGGGCTCGAAGCGCTGTGAGTCGAGCGGCGCCAGATCGACCAGTGAGGCCCAGCCTCCGCCCTCCTGCGCGAGCGATTCCATTTTCGGAGAGTAGTCGAGCAGCACCGCCGGTTGATCGTTGAGCAGAGCTGCGATGGCGCCGTGATAGCGCATGGTGACCACGACACGACTCCGGGCTACCTCGTCGAGCACGCTGTCGATGTCGGGCATGACCACTTCTGCTTCCGTTCGCATCTGGTGTTGCAGCGCCTCGAGCATGGGAGTGTCCTGGCTCGGCTGAAAGGCCAGCAGGCGCACCTCCATGCCGCTGCTGCCGGCCAGCGCGTCCAGAGACTGCGCAAGCTGCTGTGTCCATGGCTGCCATGACGTGCGGGTCTTGGCCGCGGCGGTGCGGATGCCCCGACGATTCGGGGGGCGCAGGATCACACAGACCGTGTCGCCGGTCTCGGGGCAAGAGTCTGCGAGCCTTGGCGTGTTGGAGTCGGGCGCTCCGGACGAGGCGGCCCGGCCCTGAACGAGAGCGGCGCTCCCCGTGAGCACCGGGTCGGCGCCGACCTCCACATCGGGCACGCCCCAGTCGCGTAGGCGCCGCGCCGAGGCGGCGTCTCGGGTCACCACCCGACAGGCCCGACGCAACTCCGACACGGCCATGCGTCGGTCGACGGCGCCCTGGACGTGTCCCACGCCCAGCCCGACGGCGGCCGCCGCGACTTGCCGGCGCCCTTCATCCGATGCCGCCGAACCCGACCTCCGGAAGGCACGCAGCCGTGACATGTGGAACCCCATGTTCCACGGCGACGTCTCGGATTGCACCACACCGCCGGACAGGATCATGGCGTTGGCACCGCCGAGCGAACGGCGAAGCGACGGGCTGTCGAGTGGTGAGCGATGCGCCACCGCGTCGATGCCATGAACGGCGGCAGTGCCTTCAGGATCGACCGAGACCGCTATCGGCTCGACCCCCCGGTCATGCAGGGCGGCGGCCATGCACCTCAGGATCATCTCGTCGCCAAGGTTGTCCGACCCGTACCAGCCGGCCAGTGCGATCCTCAGGGCCATAGCACCGTGCAGCCTCCTGAGTGCTGGTCAAGCCCAGATCCTAGAGGGCGCGTAGATGGGTGCAGGGTTGTCGCGTCGGGGCGGGGTGCTTCCCGCTCTTGTTCGCTGCGCTCACGGGCCGCTCGGGCCACGGCCTCGCCCGTATAGAGCACGCTCGCTTGCCTATTCGCTCGGCCTCCTGGGACGTGTGCATGGAAATCAGATAGCCGATCATGGGCCGGATCGCACAGAATGGGCCCCGTGGGATCTGTCGCCGCTCGGTCCGAGTCGGCCCGCAGTCAGTTGCCGCTCAGCTGGGAGGCCAACCGCCGGGCGGGTCTGGGTGAGTTGCGCCACACCGCCTCGACGGGATCCACCAACGACGATCTGGCCGGGGAGGCCCGGCTCGGGGTGCGCTCGCCGGCCGTGTTGGTCGCCGATCACCAGACCGCGGGCCGGGGCCGTCTGGGGCGACGCTGGTCCGACGCCGCCGCAGGACCGCACCGTGCTGACGCTGCCCTGTTGGTGAGCTTCAGGTTCGCCGCGCCGGTGTGGAGCGCGTTCGACCGGGTGGTCGCGGTCTCGGCCGCTGCGCTGGACGCTGCCTCTGCTGCCCTACGGGGCGGGGCGTCGACGGTGCGAGCCAAATGGCCCAACGACCTGCTGATCGAGTCGGCTGCGGTGTCGGGGAAACTGGCGGGCGTGCTGTCGGAGCTGGTCGAGGGCGAACCGCCCGTAGTGGTGGTGGGTCTCGGCCTGAACGTCGCAGCGGCGCCCGCCGAAGCGGGCGCGGTCTCGCTGGCTCAAGCCGGCAGCGCTAGTACCCGCGACGAGCTGCTGGCCTCGATCATCGACTCCGTGGGTGGCTACCTCGCCGACCCCGCCACAGCCCGAGCACAGCTCAGGGCCGCCTCGGCGACCATCGGTCGGCGGGTCCGGGTGCAACGCAGCGACGGCACCACGTTGACCGGCACCGCAGCCGGCATCGACGATGCAGGCCGCCTGATCCTGGCGGGGGACGCAGGCGAGGCACGCATCGAAGCAGGCGACGTCTTCCACCTGCGCTCCTGAGCGACGAGACGGCCGAACAGTCCCACCACGCCGCGGAGGTGTCGAATCAGGACAGGTCGCTCTGGGCGTCGCCAGCGTCGGAAGACTGGCGGAGATAGGAGTCCAGCACCTCGTCGGGATCACCCACCGCCCGGAGCTGTCCTCCGTCGAGCCAGCCGACGCGATCGCACAGCCGGCGCACAAGGGCGGCGTCGTGCGAGACCAGAACGATGGTCGTACCGCCGGAGCGGAGCTTCTCCATGTGGTGCAGGCAACGCTGCTGGAACTCCTCATCCCCGACGGCGATCACCTCGTCGACGAGCAGGATCTCGGGCTCGACGTTGACGGCCACCGAGAATCCTAGGCGCATATACATCCCGCTGGAGTAGATCTTGACCGGAGCGTCGATCTGGTCTCCGACCCCGCTGAACTCGATGATGTCGTCCATCGCGGCGGCCATCTGCTGCCGGCCGAGCCCGAGCATGGCCCCGTTGAGGAACACGTTCTCTCGCCCGGTCAGTTCGGGATGGAATCCGGACCCGAGTTCGAGCAGCGCCGAGAGCCGGCCCCGGGCGGTGATCGATCCAGTGGTCGGGCGGTGGATCCCGGCCATCAGCCGCAGCAGGGTGGACTTGCCGCTGCCGTTGTGCCCGACGAGGCCGAAGAAAGCACCGCCGTCGATGGTGAGAGAGATGTCGCGCAGAGCCCACAAATGCCTGACGTCGCGTCGGCCGAGGCGCAGCATCGCCTCCTTGACCGACGTTGGGCGGTTCAACTCCAGCCGGAACCGCTTGGAGACCTCAGACACCTCGACGGCGGGAGCCTGAACCCGGGCCGGATCGCTCACGGCTCCTCGCTGATCGCCATCGACCGTCGGCGGAAGAAGGCCAGACCGGCCGCAAACACCGAGATCGCCCAGGCGCAGGCAATCGCAAGGTCGGCGACTTCGGGAGTCTCCAGGAAATACACGGCGTCGCGGGCCACTGCAATAATCGCGTTGAGCGGGTTCAGCTCGACGATGCGCGCCACGGGCAGTCCGTACGCTCGGTCGGGCACGATGTCGGGCGTGTAGACGATCGGCACCATGAAGAATCCAACGCTCAACAGGATGGCGGTCAGGTGCTGAATGTCCCGGTAGCGGGCATTGACGATTGCGGCTGCGAAGCCGAGCCCGAGGGCGAACATGGCTGCCAGCACCATGGCCACTGGCAGGAAAACCAGAGTCCAGGACAGGTTCGCCATAGCGCCCATGATGATCACAAGCACCAGAGCCTCGAGGCTGCTCTGCAGCAGCGTGGCCGCGGCACCTCCGATCAGGGCCGTCTCGGTGGGGAAGAAGATCTTCTTGCGCAGGTCGCTCACCCCGTCCATCCACCGCATCGAGCCGTTGACGATGGCGTAGAAGACGTTCCACACGACCAGCCCGGAGAACAGGTAGAGGGCGAACACCTCGGCCTGGCCGTTGGCGGTGGACGGTGCGGCGGCCCGGTAGATCACGCCGAACACCAAGCTGTAGACGGCCACCGTCGTCAACGGTTTGAGCAAGGACCACAGCCAGCCCAACATGTTGCGCTTGTAGAGCGCCTTGGTCTCGCGCTCCGCGAAGCTGCGGACCAGCATCGCGCCGGTACGGGCCGCGGGTGACAGTCTCGGGGTCCGGGCAGATCGACCGGTGCTGTTCACCCTCATAGTCGCAGTGGATCATAGAATGGACGAGAGGCCGATCATGGACCGTTCCTTTGCCGCCAAGACCCTCCTGAGTCTGGGCCTACGGTCCGACACCCGGCTGCTCGCAGTCTGCGCGGGCACCGAGGACTGGGATCTTCTGTCTGGGCTCGGCTTTACCGACGTGGTCCTGTCCAACCTCGACGAGTCGTTCTCATCGGTGGTGCCCGAGGCGGCATGGTCTCGCCAGGACGCTCAGTCGCTCACGTACGAGGACCGTTCCTTCGACTGGGTGTTCGTGTCAGAGGGTCTGCACCATTGCCGTTCGCCCCATCGGGCGTTGCTGGAGATGTACCGCGTGTGCCGGGTGGGTCTGGTTGCCATTGAGGCCCGGGACAGCGCCTTGATGCGATTGGCCGTTCGCCTCGGCATGGCCGACGCCTTCGAGTTGGCCGCAGTCACAGAACACGGCTTCGTGGCGGGCGGCGTGGACAACACCGGCGTTCCCAACCATGTGTACCGCTGGACCGAGTCCGAAGTGGTCAAGACACTGCGGTCCTGCGACCCCACCGGCGAGGTGCGAGTCGAGTTCCGCCATGGGCTTCGCCTGCCCACCGCGGAGGCCACCGGAGCGCGGCGACGGTGGGCGGGACGACTGGCGCGGCCCGCCCTGACCGCCCTCTGCGCAGTCTCAAGGCGCCAGTGCAATCAACTGGCCATCATTGCCCGGCGCCCGACCGCGCTGTACCCCTGGCTGCAGCGCATCGACGGCCGCGTCCAGTTCAACCCCAGCTACCGACCCTGACCGCCTGCCCCGCATGCTCCGAACTGCCCTGGCTTTCTTGATGGTTCGGGCGCTTCTGGTGTTTTCGAGAAGGTCAGAGTTGGGGAGTGGCATGCTCCGATGGCTCGGTTGGTGTCTCCGGGGACGGTGCCCGAGCGGCGACAGCAAGCGCCATGAGTCCTACGCCGAGCAAAAGTGGCAGTGACCGGTACTCGAACCAGTAATGGATCTCGTGGTGGTTGTTGAAGAAGAGCAGCCAGATGACGAGCATCGGAGTACCGCTAGCTATCGCGGCCAGTGTGAGGATCCTCTGTGAGCCCCTGCGGGCTACGCGCACAGACAGCAGGAGGACAACCAGGCACGACAGCGCGACCACAACCGGGGTAAGGGGCTGATCAAGCCAATGCCGTACGGTGACTCTGAGGCCAGCGGCAAAACGGCCGGTCGCATGAGGGGTTTCACCGTTGATCCGAAACTGGATCTGTCCAAGCACCTCGTCCGCAACTGAAGACCACGATGTGGCGAGGGATGCCCATGCCCACTTGCCCGCCCACATCGACATGTAGCCGGCCGGCCAGGCAAGTCCCGCGGCGAGCATACGCCGGATCCTTGACCTGAGATCGATCCCGTCGGGCGCGCATGCGGCGACCACACCCGCAGACATCACCCACAGGCCGGGAACGAAGTTCATCAAGTTGACGAACGAATAGGCACTACCCGCCACGAAAGCAGGAATGACGAGTTGATCCCAGGTGTGGCCCTTCCTCGCGCGCCGCGCCAGATGGGTGATGCCTCCGAAGGCCACAGCCAACATCAACGGATGGTGGAACACCTGTACGACGCCCAAGAGGTCTCCGGTAGCGGCAACGGGTCCCAACAGCGCCACCGCGGCCCACCGTCCGCGAGCGGCGGTGACGGCCCAGGCCAGGGCGCCGATGCTCCCCGCCAGAGCCAACATCGCAATCACCCTCAGACCGTTCACCCCTACTAGCGCGAGTGCCGGGCGCGCGATCGATGACAGGCCGTTCCAGTAGCGCAATTTTCTAACGCCCGTCCTTGGCTCGTCGTCGGGATGGGCTTCAATGCTCGCTACCAGCGCCGAGCACCTGCGTAGGTTTGGCGACGTGACGGCTCTCGTAAGCCACCCGTCCCCCTCCCTTGAGCCGAGGCCGATGCTCAACATCACGCATTCGCCGAATTGGTCGCTGATGCCACCCGTGGACAAGGGCAGCGTGTCGGCCTCGGTTATGGCACCAGTCCGTATCCCCTCGCGCAGCGCGTCCAGAACGGCACGGTTCGGCACCAGATTGCCCGCAAGCACCGCGGCGAGCGCTGCAAGCTGCAGGCACACAAAGGCGACCGCAGCCCGCTTCGCGATAAGTGTCGAGCGTCTGAGCTTCGGCGACCTCATTGGTTGGAAATATCAGTGGCTTTAGGGACGATCACAGTCGTCCCGGCATTCGACGTCGAACTGCCAAGGCGCTTCCTGGCCATCGTGCCCGGTCGAGCGTCTAGCTTGTGGGTTGTCAGGAGGTCTCGCAGCCCTGCCCGGGCCCGCCGATGTCGCTGCCCGCGGGTGGGCGGCACTCGTACACTCTCACGTAGTCAACCACGAACTCTGTCGGGAACAGCGTTGTGTCGGGCACCTCGTGGTTCGGCCAGGTCTCAAGGGCCCAGCTGCCCACGGTGTTGCTGATGATGATGTAGAACGGCACATCGAATGGGGCGTGAGGGTTGTCTACTGGCTGCTCCTGTCCCCTCGCATGTGAGAACCAGGCACTTCTCGGCACCGTTAACGATAGTTCGTCGTCTACGTAGAAGCGGATTGAGGCAGTGTCCCACTCAACCGCATACAGGTGGAATGACTGGCCCGGATTGACCGGCAGGTTCGTCAGCGTGAACGGGTTGGTGAAGGGGTATCCCATGTGAATGACGTGATGCACGCCCCAGCCCGGTCCCGGTAACTGGGCGTCGATTCCGACCCTGCCGTCGTTGGTCACGTTGATGTTGGCCCCTTCGGCGATGTCGATCTCGCCTGATGGGACGCCCTTCCCATAGGGAGACTCGCGTGACTGCATCCAAGCGGCGAAGAATGTGCCGTGCCCCTGCGGCAATCTCCCGAGAATTTCGAACCGGCCGTACGTGAAGCTCGCCGTGGTTTGCACCCTTCCGGCGGTGAAGTCTCGCTGCAGGAATTCACCCGGCGTGTAGAAGGTTACCGGACCGAAGTGATCGCCGATCCCCCGCCACTTATTGCGGCCAACGTAGCGCTCACGCAGTGATCGAAGGTGCAGCATGCCGTCGGCAAGATAGATGTTCTCCGGGCGGGCGGTCTCGCAGGCGAGATTCACCGGGATGCAGTTGTTGACTGCTTCCCATTTTGATGCATCCAAGGACGTGCCGTCGAACTCGTCGGACCACACGAGATGCCAGTCGTTGCTGCTGTGGGAGCCTCTGGCGCTCATGGGCCAGCTGATGAGCACCTCGTTGCTCGTTACGCTGGGAACCGCAGCCAGGACCACCCTGGCCAAGTCGAAGGGTCCGTGAACCGGTGCCCTGTGAGTGAACTCCGCGACGCCCCCGCTGTCGGTCGTGGCCTGTCCGGCCAACGTGCCGTCGATGTAGAGCGCCAGTGACCGTCGCGCCATTGGTGACGTACCGTTCATTGCTTGCGCAGTGATCGTTCGAGCGACGCCCCTGTGCGGTGTGTCGGGACTCACCGAGATGGTGATGCGGCGGGGCTCCGTCGGCTGCCAGAACAAGCCGGTTGGGCGTGTCACGGACTCGGTGGTCGCGACTTGCACCTGGATGGAGTCGTACCCGCCCTCGTTGGCTGGGCCGGTGGGTCCGTGGAGGGTGAAGGTCGCCCGCCCGTTGCCGTCCGCGATCGCGATGTCGCTGAGTTCTCCGTCGACGATGAGATGGAGCCTCGCGCCCGGCAGCGGGGAGCCGTCGCCGTCCGCGACTGCCACCGCGACGGCGGTGGCGTCACCGACCGTGGGCCTCCGGTCGCCCACATCGGCCGTCACCACCGGCGCGATGTCGCTCAGATCGATCGTGGGGACGAAGGCGCGTCGGAGGAAGGTCGCCATCTCGGCGCGTGTGACCGATTGTTGGGGGCAATAACGCAGCGGATTGGTGCTGCAGCCGGTGGTGATGCCAGCCGCCGCGAGGGCGTTGATGCCAGCCGTGTGGACGCTGCCCTCGTCGACGTCGGTGAAGCCGGCGGGTGAGCCCGGCTTGAGGTTGAACGCTCGGGTCAGGAAGGTCGCCATCTCGGCGCGTGTGACCGCTCGTTCGGGGCAAAAGCGCAGCGGATCGGTGTGACAGCCGGCTGTGATCCCGACCTGGGCGAGAAGCTCGACATGGCTTGCCCACCACCGGTTGGCGTTGATGTCGGCAAATCGGGACTCCTGCACCGCAG
>JAJDZO010000111.1 GCA_022824605.1 Acidimicrobiia bacterium | reverse complement strand
TCATCCGCCGCGGCGGCCGTCGCAGCAGTGGCGGCGGTGGTTGGTGCGGCGTTTGTGGCAGAGGCTGTTGTAGTTGTTGCGGCGTTTGTGGCTGAGGCTGTTGTAGTCGGCGCGGTGGTGGGCGCCGCAGTCGCAGTCGGTTCGGGCGTTGTGGGGGTGGTGGCTGGTGTCGAGGCCGTGGTGGTGGTCACGGCCATTTCAGGCACAGCCGCAACCAGATCCTCGGGGGCTCCGTCGGTGCCCGCATCCCCGCATGAGGCGACGAGCAACGCGGCGCACGCGATGATCGACCTCAGACGCGCCAGCACTGCGGGCAGCCTACGAGGCCGAGTGGCCGGCAGTTCAGGCTTGGCCGGTCTGGCGCAGGAAGCTCAGGCTGTCGAAGTAGTCGATGCGCTGCTCGATCAGGCCGTTGCGGATCCCCATGCGCATCACGCCGCGGATCTCGAAGGGTTGGCCCTCGTAGCGGGCTCGCATCACGTAGGCGGCGGCCGCCCGGTCGCCCTCCACCAGGATCTCCTCGGCTTCGTAGGTGACGCCCTCGAACGTGGTCAGGAACTCGCCCAGGCGAGCCCGGTACTCGGCCTTGCCGTCACTGGGCGCCCCCAGCGCGCTGGTGTGCACGTTGGAGAAGTTCTCGCTCACATGGGCGGCCACCGCGGCCGGCTCGCCGGTGGCGAACGAGGCCAGATACGACCGCGCCACGTCCCTAACGTCGCCGACACCGGCCATCTAGTCCCCCGGGTCGCTCAGCGGGTCACCGCGGTGATGGGTGCGGGCGTATCCCGACTTCAGCGCATCACCTTCTGGGCGTGGGCGTATACGCCCTGGTCGTGGCTGAGCTCGATCATGTTGCCGTCGGGGTCACTGATCATGCAGATGTACCCGATAGGCGGGGGCATGTCGGTGGGGGGCATGGCCAGGCAGCCCTCCGCTTCAGCGGCGGCCGCGGCGGATTCCAGTTCCTCGCGGCTGGTCACCTCCACGCCGAGGTGGGCGAACGGCGCCAGCGTGGCGATGGGAGAGTCCTTGAACGGATCGGACTCGGGGAAGAACTGGGCCAGCACCAGGATGAACGGCTTGTCGGGCGAGTCGTCGTGGCCCAGCCAGGCGCCGTACCCATGGGTGTCCTCACGCTTGTCCAGCAGCTTCATCGGTGTGTGGGTGGTGTACCAGTCGATGCTGGCATTGATGTCGGTCACCCGCAGCGCCACATGGGTCCAGCGGGCGTGGGGCGGATGTACCGAATAGGTGTCGGTTGCTTCGGTCATGTCCGGGTCTACTCTCCGGTCCATCCCTCGGGCAGCTTGGGATCGTCGCCGCCGTAGGTCCACAGAACGAGCGTGTTGCCCCACGGATCCTTGAAGGCGTTGTTGAAGCCGTTGAACTCCCCGAAGTAGTGGTGACGCCACAGTTCGGTGGCGCCGTTGGCGATGGCCCGGTCAGAGATGGCGTCCATGTCGTCGTCGGGCGACACCAGGATCCAGATGCGGGTCGTGTGCCCGTCGCGGCTCAGATGCTGCGGTTCGAGGCCCCCGTCGCTGGGATGGGGACGGCGGTTGGCGACGTTGGTGATGCCCATGTGCAGGTTGCCGGTCGGGCCCTGAGTGCCGTCGGGCAGCCGGAAGTTCTGACCGGGAACGATCCGGTAGAACGACCCGGCCGGCCGAGGCTCGACTTCCCAGCCGAACACGTTGCGATAGAAGTCGGCGGCCTTCTCCGGTTCGTCGGTGGGGAAGTCCACGAAGATGAGGGTGTTGGGATAGGGCTCTGTCATGATGCGCTCCAAGCGGGCCGGCTGCATGAGGGGAGGGCCGCTCAAGCTAGCAGCCCCCCGCAAATGGCTGTAATCCGGGCTGTCGCCGAGACTGCGGTCTAGCGCAGGCGGGGTTCGATCCGGCGGCCTGCTGAGAAGTCCTCCTGGCCCTCGGCCAGCGCGGCGACCCTCGTTCCGGTGGTGAGGATCGATGGAGCCATCGCCAGGGCGTCGAGGCGGCCCAGGTCGTTGGCGGCCCAGACGGCCCGCAGGGTGCCTTGCACCGCTTGCGGGGGCTGCGAGGCGATGATTTCAGCCAGACGGCCGGCAACCACCGCCAATTCGTCGGGGGGAACCACCTCCGACACCAGCCCGACGCGTTGAGCAGTCGCCGCGGACATCCGTTCATGGCCGCCGAGCAGGGCGAAACGAAGCACCTCCCCGAGCGGCATGCGTTGCAGCATCTTGATCGGTTCGTACACCGCGGTCATGCCGTAGGTGACGTGCGGGTCGAAGAAGGTGGCGTTGTCGGCGGCGATGATGATGTCGGCTTCGGCCACCAGGTAGAAGGCGCCTCCGCAGCAGATGCCGTTGACCGCGGCGATCACCGGCTTCCACAGGTCGCACGCCTTGGGGCCGAGGTCGTCGCCGGGGTCGTCGTACATGTAATTGTTGGAAGTGCCGTAGAGCTTGTCGGCGGTGCCTTCTAGGGCGACCAGCGTGTCGGAACGGTCGAGGCCCGCGCAGAAGGCCTTGTCGCCCGCGCCGGTCACCACCGCCACCCGCACATCGTCCATCGTGCGCAGTGCTCGCCAAGTGGACCGGATCTCCGCCCTCATCTGATCGTTGAAGGCGTTCATCACCTCGGGCCGGTCGAGGGTTACGCGGCACACATGATCGGTGATCTCGACGCCGATCGTCTCGAACCGGTCCGGGTCGAACGACATGGTGCGATCACCGGTAGTCACGGCACCCAAGGCTAACCGTCGCCCCTCGGCGGTGCCCGTCACCGTCCAGAGGCTGACCGTCACCCTCGGCGCGGTCGGTTGCTGCCCAGTGGTAATCTCAGGGCTGCTGCGTGATCGGAGGTGTGATGGCTGCCGACGAGATCGAGCCGAGCGTGGAGTGGCGCACCGTCGCGGTCGCGGCAGCAGTACATGGCCTGTGGCTCGCGACGCTCGCCCTCCACGCGGTGACGCCCTGGCCGCTGACCGTTGTCGTGTTGGGTTTGGCGGCGGCCTGGCACGGTTCGTTCCAGCATGAGACCATCCACGGCCACCCGTTCCGCAGCCAGCGGCTGAATGCGCTCGTGGGTTCGCTGCCGGTGCCGTTGTTCCTGCCCTATCTGGTGTACCGGCGCTACCACCACGCCCATCACGCCTGCGAAGAGCTGACCGACCCGACCGACGACAGCGAGAGCTTCTACGTGACCGCCGAGCGATGGGAGTCCATGGGCCGGTTCCCCAGAGCGTTCGTGCTGGCCCATCACACCCTGCTAGGGCGCCTGGTGCTGGGGCCGCCTTGGTACATAGCGGGGGTGCTGGCCCATCAGGCCCGCGAGATCCGCCGGGGCGACCGGGAGTTGGCCCGGTGGTGGTCGGTGCATGTGGTGGCCGCGGCCGCGCTGGCCGTCCTCGTGGTGGTCGTTGTCGGTGTGCCCTGGTGGCAGTACCTGCTGGGCGCCACCTATCTGGGAACCTCGCTGACCCTGTTGAGGTCGTACTGCGAGCACCGCTGGGTGGATGGCGCCACCCGATCCGCGATGGTGCGGTCGGGACGGTTCTTCAGCCTGCTGTACCTCTACAACAACCTCCACCATGTGCATCACGCCGATCCGAGCGTTCCCTGGTACCGGCTGGCGGCGCACGCCGACACCACCGGCGGCTACGACGAGGCCGCCGCCGGGGCGGGCCTCTACCGCGGCTACTTCGAGTTGGTCCGCCGCTTCGGCGTGCGGCCGTTCGACCATCCCGTACACCCCACCGAGAGGCTCGGGACCGCCGCCTGATCGGTTGTCCTCTACAGGCCGAGCATGCGGCGGGCGACGACTCGGGCCTCGTCGAGGTTGTCGACTATGTGACCGTCGTCGACGTTGCGCAGCGAGTCGAGGACTCGCAGGATCTCGGCCGTCTCCCCCGACAGGCTCATGACGATCACCCCGACGTTGTCGTCGATGGCCGCGTCGATCAGTTGCCCGATCACCATGGCGGCGCTGTCGTCGATGTGGACGGTCTGGGAGAAGTCGAAGATTACCACCTCATGGCCGGCGATGTCGGTGGTCATCGTGCCGAACAGCTTGATGGAGGACGCCACCGTGAAACTGCCCCGCAGCGACAGCAGCCCGGCCCGGGCCGAGAACGGGTCGTCGATGTCGAGATCGAACTCGTCGTCAGCCTCCGGATCGGCGAGGAACGTCATGTCGAGCAGCGGGGTCGAGACCACCGTCTGGAGCTCCAGGCGCTCGACCTGGCGGGCGCTGGTCATCGCCGCCGCGATCAGGCCCACCGCCACCGCCACCACGAGGTCCGACACCACCGCAAGCCCCAGAGTGAGCATCAACACCACCAGGTTGTCCCATTGGATCTTGTGAATGCGCAGCAGATAGCGCCAGTCGATGATGTCGAAGCCGATCTTGATCAGGATGGCGGCCAGAACCGCATGGGGGATGGAGTCGACGTAGCTGCCCAGTCCCAGCACCAGGGCCAGCAGGATGGCGGCGCACAGCACCCCGGAGATTCGCGACCGGCCACCCGCTCGGCAGTTGGCCACGGTGCACGACGTGGCGCCCGCCCCGGGCACCCCACCGATGAGCGACACCACGACATTGGCTGCGCCCACCCCCATCAACTCCCGGTTGGGGTCGTGGGTCTGGCGGGTCAACGAGTCGGCCACCATGGCGGTGAGCAGGCTGTTGATCGAGCCGAGCAGGGCGAGCGTGATCGCGGCCGGCATGGCTGATGCGAGGTCACCGAGGGCGATCCCGGGCAGGTTCACGTCGGGCAGGCCGGTGGGCACCTCGCCGATGACAGGGGCGTCTTTGAGCCACAACACCCCGAGCAGGGTCCCGACGATCAGCGCGGCCACCGACGAGGGCAGGAGCTTCTTGAACCGGTTCGGCCAGTAGATGCAGACCGCCAGCGTGGCCAGCCCGAGCACGAGCGCGCCGGGGTCGATGTCGGCGACCGCGTCGGGCAAGGACTGCAGCGACTTGAGCGCACCGCCCAGGGCGACCTCGGTGCCGAGCAGGGGCAGTACCTGCACCACGATGATGATCACGCCCACCGCCGAGGTGAAGCCCGACACCACCGAGTAGGGGGTGTAGGCCACGTATGACCCCAGGCGCAGAGCGCCCATGAGCACCTGGATCAGCCCGGCCAGAGCCACGATGGCCAACGCCTTGGAGAGATCCTCGCCGGCGTAGTCGACGAACACGACCGACATCGCCACCGACAGCGGGGCGGTAGGCCCCGAGATCTGGGTTCTGCTGCCGCCGAGCAGTGCGGCCAGCATGCCCACCGCGATCGCTCCGTAGAGGCCGGCGATGGCGCCGAGCCCTGAGGCCACTCCGAAGGCCAGTGACAGCGGCAGGGCCACCACGGCCGCGGTGAGCCCTCCGAAGACGTCTCCCCGCAACGTTTGGAGCTTGTCGGTCATCTGCAAGCTCATCTCGGTTGCCAGACTAGATCATGGCTGGTTGCTTGATCGGTCTCGGCTGCTGGTGTCGACGATGTCGGCCAGTTCAGCCATGTCGGTGGCCACTGCCAGCCCGGTGTCTCGCAGCCATGCGGCGTTGAGGGCACCGATCTCGGTGCCGGGATCGAACCGGTTCAACAAGACGGCCCGACGGTAGGCCGACAGCGGCAGGGTGCAGGCCATCGTGTCGTGGATCCCGCCGAGGATGGCTGACGCCACCACGATGACCAGATCGGGCCCGATCCGCTCGATCAGGTCCAGGTTGTGGCCGTCGGCCGCGATCGGCGAGTAGAGCCCGCCCACGCCCTCTATGAAGGCCAGATCGAGCGGTGCGGTGAAGCGACAGTTCTCAGCCAGTTCGTCGATGGTGGGGCAGGTTCTGTCGAGTTGGCGGGCCGCCATGGGTGGGGCCAGCGGCACCGGGTAGCAGCGCTCCGGCGGGCAGATCTGGTCGGGATCCTGGCCGGTGGCTGCGGCCAGCACGGCTGCGTCGACCGGGCCGGTCTCGTCGGGGTCGTAGGACTGCACCGGCTTGCAGGCCGCTACCGACCATCCCCGCTCGATCAGGATCCGGGCCAGCGCGGCTGTCGCCCAGGTCTTGCCTATCTCGGTGCCTGTGCCGGTGACGAAGACCACGAACGGCCGTGACGAGACCGAACCCGCCGGGCTAGACATCGATGCCCGAGTGGCGCAGCGCGCCGAGAAGCCGATCAATGTCTGCATCCGAGTGGGCGGCGGAGACCGTGACCCGCAGGCGCGACGTTCCAACCGGAACGGTCGGGGGCCGGATGGCCGGTACCAGGATGCCCTGTTGTTGCAGCGCGCCGGAGGCGGCCAGGGCTCTGTCCTCGTCGCCTACGACTATCGGGATTATCGGGCTGGGGTGGCCGGGCCGGATGCGGTCGATGTGAGCGCGCAGGCGCTTCTTGAGCGCTGCACCTTCGGCGGAGTCGATCACATCGATGGCGGCCGCGGCTGCTGCCGCGGACGCGGGCGCGGTAGCAGTGGTGAAGATGTAGGAGCGGGCCGCATTGACGAGCAGGTCCATGAAGGCTCGGGGTCCCGTCACGAAGCCGCCCAGCGCGCCGACCGCTTTGGACAGGGTGCCCACCCGCAGCACCCGGCAGTGCGGATGCAGCGACTCGGGATGGTCGAGCACCAGGTGGGCGTCGTCGAGCACGAGCAGCGCGCCGCGGGCCGCGCACACCTCGGACAGATCGCCGATCGGGGCGAGGTCGCCGTCCATGGAGAACACCGAGTCGCTCACCACCATGCCCGCACCGCCGGCACGGGCCAGCACGTCGTCCACCGCGGCCGGATCGCAGTGACCGAACACCTGCGTCGGCGCTCGGGCCAGACGGCAACCGTCGATGATGGAGGCATGGTTCAGTTCGTCGGAGCAGATCACCGACGCCCAGCGGCCCATGGTGGTGATGACTCCGAGATTGGCCGCGTAGCCGGTGGTGAACAACACGGCGGCCTCGGTGCCGCGCCAGCTTGCGATTCGCTCCTCCAAGCGGCTGTGAACGGGGCGCGATCCCACGATGAGCCGCGCCGATCCCGCGCCGGTGCCGTAGTCGTCGATGGCGGCGCGGGCCGCGGCGCGCACCGCGGGATGCTGGGTGAGCCCGAGATAGTCGTTGGACGCGAACGAGACCACTGGCTGGCCCGTCTGCGACAACGCGGTTCGGACGCTGCCGGCGGCGAGGTCGCGGGGTTGTCGAAGCCGGTTGGCGGCTACCACCGCGTCCACTGCGGCGGTGGCAATGTCGTCCCAGCCGCTCGCAGGCCGAGCCGACCCCTCAGCGACCATCAGGGTTCTGCGTGTTCTTCAGCAGCCACCGCTTGGATGGCTGTCACCAGCGTGGCCGCGATGGTGTCGATCTCGGTGTCGGTGATCGACAGCGGCGGCATCACCACCACCACGTCACCCAATGGCCGCAGCAGCACCCCTGTTCGCACCGCGGCCGCGCACACCCGGCGTCCCCATCGTGACGCGCCTTCGGGCGGGTCGAGTTCCACACCGGTCATGAGGCCTCGGCGTCGGACCTCCTTCACCGTGGGCAGGGCCGCCACCGGAGCCAGTGCCTTGCCCAGATGCTCGGCCGCTTCGGCCGCCCGGTCGATCAGCCCGCGCTCGAACAGCAGCTCCAGGTGGCGGGTCGCTACCGCGCAGGCGAGGGCGTTGCCGCTGTAGGAGTGCCCGTGGTAGAAGGTCCGCGGACCCAGGTCTTCGCCCAGAAACTCCTCGTAGACGTCGGAGGAGGCCACCGTGGCCGACAACGGCACATATCCGCCGGTGATGCCCTTGCCCAGGCACATCAGGTCGGGCCGGATCCCGCACAGCTCGCTGGCGAACAACGCTCCGGTGCGGCCGAATCCGGTGGCGACCTCGTCGCAGATGAGCGGCACCCCACGCGCCTGCACGGCCCCGGCGAAGGCGGCCACCTGATCGGGGTCGGTCACGAGGATTCCAGCCGCGCCCTGCACCAGAGGCTCGATCACCGCCGCAGCCAGCTCTTGGTGGTGCTCGTCGAGCACGGAGATCGCTCTGGCTGCCCAGTCGGGGTCGTCGTAGCCGGGGGTGCGCAGCACGCCGAATCGCAGCGGGTCGAACAGGTCGGTGCCGAAACCGCCGTCGCCCACCGACAGCGAACCGACCGAGTCACCGTGATAGGCACTCCCGAGTGCCAGATAGGCGGTGCGGTCGGTCACACCTTGGTTGTGCCAGTACTGGAAGGCGATCTTGATGGCCTGCTCCACCGCGGCCGCGCCGTCGGAGGCGAACAGGAAGTGCGGATCGGCCACCGGCACGACCGCCCGCAGAACCTCGGCCAGAGCAATGGCCGCGGTGTTGCCGTTGCCGAGCAGGGTGGAGTGGCTGATGCGGTGGAGTTGCTCGGTGGCGGCCCGGTTGAGGTCGGGGTCGGCGTGGCCGAGCGTCATCACCCAAAGAGACGAGATGGCGTCGAGGTACCGGCGGCCGTCGGTGTCGTAGAGGTAGTTGCCCTCGCCCCGCTCCACGATCACCGGCGCGGACTGCTCGTATGCCGCCATCTGGGTGAAGCCGTGCCACACCGCCGCCGCGTCCCGGCGGGCCCACTGTGCCGCGGTCCCGTGTTGCATGTTCACCGAGGTCGGATCCAGATTCCGTGCCGTTCAGAACGGTGGTGAGCCCTGCCAGCCGTCCCAGTGGAGCACATCGGTGAGCGGCATTCTGGCGCCGGCACGGAAGTCGGTGCCGATGGTGTGGGCCACCGGTATGAGCGCCACCTGCGTGCACTCGTCGTAGGGGATGTCGAGGATCTCGGCGGCCTGCTGCTCATGGGCCAGGTGCAGGGTGGTGTAGCAAGTGCCCAGCCCCCGCTCCCGGGCGGCCAGCATGAAGCTCCACGCTGCCTGGATCACCGAACCGAGCTGTGAGGCTGCGCTACCCCACGACGGTCTGTCGACCCGGCTGACCGCCAGGCACGGGATTAGGAACACCGGCGCCCGCTCGAGGTTGTCGGAGAGGTACTGGGCGGAGTCCGCGATCCTCTGGAAGGAGGCCTGCACGGCCGGGTCGGTACGAGGCGGTTCGTTGGTGGGGAAGAACGCCGACTTCCTGTAGGCGGCCCAGGCCTGTCGATAGAGCCCGGCCAGCGCCGCCTTCTTGGCCGGGTCGGTCACCACCATCCACACCCAGTCCTGGCGGTTGCCTCCACTAGGGGCCTGAAGCGCGATCTCCAGGCACTCGCGAATCAGCTCGGGCTCCACGGGTTGGTCGAAGTCCAGGCGCTTGCGCACAGCCCGGGTGGTGGTGAGCAGCTCGTCGGCGGACAGTCCCAGCATCGGCAGCCTCCTGTGTCGGATGAGGGTCAGACCCTACGACCTGCAACCGCGAACTGATAGGCCGGTGGGTGGCGGCCAGGAACGGCCGACCGACAATGGGGCGAAGCCCCGTCGGTCGGACGGCGTCGAAGACAGGACCCGCCGGCCGGGCGTCACCACGACCTGGCCGGAACCACCAAGCAACGAGAGCGCCTAGGCTGCCGTCCGCAATCGAGAAGGGACGTGTCATGACAGAGGTAGTGATCGTGGAGGCGGTGCGTTCCGCGGTGGGCAAGCGCAACGGAACGCTGGCCCACACCCACCCCGCCGACATCCTGGGCCCGGTGCAGATGGAGTGCCTGAGTCGGGCCGGGATCGCCACCGTCGACGTGGATCAAGTTGTGGGGGGCTGCATCGACCAGGTCGGCGCCCAGGGCATGAACATCACCCGCACCGCCTGGCTGTCCCACGGCGGCGACCAGGCCACGGCGTGCTCCACGGTCGACTCCCAGTGCGGATCGTCGCAGCACGCCGTCAACCTGGCCTACAGCCTGATCGCCTCGGGTGCGGAGGACACCGTGCTGGCCTGCGGGGTGGAGTCGATGTCGATGGTGCCGCTGGGCGCCAACGTGGCCAACGGTCCGGGCAAGCCCGTGTCTCGCAGCTACTTCGGTCACTACGAGTTCACCAGCCAGTTCGAGGGCGCCGAACGCATAGCCACCGCCTACGGGATATCGCGCCAGGACACCGACGACCTTGGACTGCAGTCCCAGCTCCGAGCGGCAACCGCCCAGCGAGAGGGCCGTTTCGAGACCCAGATAGTGCCCATAGAAGCGGTCGTGGTGGACGACGACGGCAACAAGACCGGCGAGACCGTGGAGTTCACGCGCGACGAGGTTCCTCGCGACACCAGCCCGGAGGCCCTGGCCGCGCTCAACCCGGTAGCCCGCTCCGACGGGATCCACACCGCGGGCACATCGTCGCAGATCGCTGACGGCGCGGCCGCGGTGCTGCTCATGTCGGCGGACAAGGCAGCCAGGATGGGCTTGAAGGCCCGCGTTCGGGTGGCTCAGACCGCCCTGGTGGGCTGTGACCCGGTGCTGATGCTGGAGGGTCCGATACCGGCCACCGAGCGGGTGCTGTCACGTGAGGGGATCACCGTCGACGATGTGGACGTGTTCGAGGTCAACGAGGCGTTCGCGTCGGTGGTGATCGCCTGGCAGCGCACCGTCGGTGCCGACTCCGCCAAGACCAATCCCAACGGAGGCGCCATCGCGCTGGGGCATCCGTTGGGAGGCACCGGCTGCATCCTCACCACCAAGGCCGTTCACGAACTGCAGCGCACCGACGGCGACTACGGCCTGGTGTCGATGTGCTGCGGCGGCGGCCTAGGCACCGGCACCCTCCTCCAGCGCCTCAACTGACCGTCTGGACCCTCCCTGTGTCGCCGTCCCCGCCTACCAGTCCGCCGGTGGCGCCGAGCGAATAGATCCGCATCCCCGGAGTATCGGCTCGCTCGGCTGCCGTGTAAGACTTTCCGGGATGGAGACAAGCCTGGCGTCGGCGCCGATGCTGCGGCCGTCGACTTGGCCGGATGCGCTGCAGTCACGCGCCGAACACCCCGACGCTGCACCCATCTGCGGTGGCACCGACTTGATGGTGGACATCAACTTCGGTCGGTCCCGCCCGGCTGCGTTGCTGGACTTGACGTCCGTGGAGGGGCTCGACTCCTGGGAGCTGATCGACGACGGCAGCACGGTTCGCGTCGGTGCCGGAGTCAGCTTCACCACGATCGTGGAGGAACTCAGCCACCTGTGCCCGGCGCTGGCCCAGGCGGCCCGCACCGTCGGATCGCCCCAGATCCGCAACCGGGGCACCGTGGCCGGGAACCTGGCCACCGCCTCACCGGCCGGAGACGCCCATCCCGCGCTGCTGGCCTGTTGGGCGCAGGTGGAGGTCGAGTCGTTGCGCAGACCGCGCCTCATAGAAATCGACGACTTCTTCGTCGGGCCCAAGAGCAGCGCGCTGGCATCCGACGAGCTGATCCGGGCGGTTCGGGTGCCGGCCGCCACCGGACCGCAGCAGTTCGCCAAGGTCGGGCCGCGCAACGCGATGGTGATCGCCACCGCGTCGTTCGCGCTGAACCTCGACGTTGCGGGCCGAAGGGTGGGCACCGGTATCGGCTCCGCCGGCCCGACACCGTTGCGGGCCCGGCAAGCCGAGCAGATGCTGGAGGAGACGCTGATCGACCGCTGGGACTCGCCCGGTGCCGTCGCTGACGACGTGATCCGCCGGTTCGGTGCGCTGGCAGGCGAGGCCGCCTCCCCCATCGACGATGTGCGGGGCAGCGCCGAGTACCGCCGCCACGCGCTGGCGGTGCTGGCCCGGCGGTGCCTCAGCTGGACCCTCGCCGATCTGCCCGGCGCCTCCGCAAGACAGGTTGCACGGTCGTGAAGGTGAACGTCACGGTCAACGGTGTGGACCACAGCGTGGACCACGTATGGGCTCTGGAGAGCCTGCTGGACTTTCTGCGTGAGCGCATCGGCCTGCGGGGCACCAAGAACGCGTGCGAGCAGGGCGAGTGCGGGTCGTGCTCGGTGTACGTGGACGGCGTGCTGGTTTGTTCCTGCCTGGTGGCGGCCGGGCAGGTGGAGGGCTGCTCGGTGGTGACCGTGGAGGGGCTCGCTCCCGACCGCGGGGTGCATCCGGTGCAGCAGGCGTTCCTGGACGCGGGAGCCGTGCAATGCGGGTTCTGCACACCGGGGATGGTGGTCGCCGCCCATTGCCTGCTTGCGGACGATCCCGTGCCCGATGACCTGACTGTGCGTGAGCAGCTGTCGGGCAACCTGTGCCGCTGCACCGGCTACCAGAAGATCCTCGACGCGGTGTACCTGGCTGCGGAGCGCGCCGGTGCCGCACCGTCGCGGCAGGGCAGCCGGCCATGACGGTCACCGACACTGCGACTCGCAGCAGCGCTTCAGCGGCGGCCGATGGCGTCGGGGTGTCCGCGCCGCGGCCGGACGGGGTTCCCAAGGTGGACGGATCATTCGTCTACTCATCAGATGAGTACCACGACGGATCGCTGTGGGGCGTCACCCTTCGCAGCCCCCATCCACGGGCTCGGATCCTGGCGATCGACACATCGCAGGCCGCCGGCGTTGATGGTGTCAGGTGCGTGCTGACCCACGAGGACGTGCCCGGTTCCAAGCTCTTCGGCATGAACACCTACGACCAGCCGGTGCTGGCCTTCGATGAGGTCCGCTACCAGGGCGAGCCGGTGGCGGTGGTGGCGGCCACCCACCCCGAGATCGCTCGCCGGGCGTGCGAGCTGATCGTCGTGGACTACGAGGAGCTGGTCCCCGTCACCAACCCCGAGATCGCACTGAGCGGGCAGGTCGAAGGTCTGCCCCAAGGGGGTCTGGTCCGCCATGTGAGGATCCGCCACGGCGATGTGGACGAGGCCCGGGCGACGGCCGAGGTCACCGTGAAGGGCCGCTACGAGATGGGCACCCAGGATCCAGCATTCCTGGGACCCGAATCGGGTCTGGCTGTGCCGCTGGGCGACGGGGGCGTGGAGCTGTACGTGTCGACCCAGGACCTGCACCGAGACCAGCGTCAGGTGGCCGACTGCCTGGACCTGCCGCTCGACAGGGTGCGGCTGGTGCTGTCGGGCGTCGGCGGCGCGTTCGGAGGCAAAGAGGACCTCAACGTCCACATCCACGCCTGCATGCTGGCTCTGAGCACCGGAAGGCCGGTGCGGATGGTCTACGGCCGCGAGGAGTCGTTCTTCGGCCATGTGCATCGCCACCCGGCCATCGCGGATGTCGAGTTGGGGGCCACCCGCAGCGGACGGCTGGTGTTCACCAGGGTGCGGCTGGTGCTCGACGGCGGCGCCTACACGTCTACTTCTCAGGTGGTGATCGCCAACGGCTGCTATTTCGCGGCTGGTGCCTACGACGTGGACAACGTCGAGATCGACGGGTACGCCACCTACACCAACAACCCGCCCTGCGGAGCGATGCGAGGCTTCGGCGCGGTGCAGTCCTGCTACGCCATCGAGTCGGCCATGGACCGCCTCGCCGCCGCACTGGGAATGCACCCGCTGGAGCTGCGAATGCGCAACGCCATCAGCGAGGGCGACCTCCTGCCTACCGGACAGCCCGTCGACGGTCCCGCGCCGGTGCAGGAGATCCTGTCCTACCTACGTGATCTGCCTCTGCCCGCCGACTCCGATCACACCACCGGCGACATGCGGGCCCGTCCCGGCGGGGTCGGCAACGTCACCCGGGGGGAGGGCATACGCCGAGGGGTGGGCTATGCGCTGGGCATGAAGGCGATCGGATTCTCCGGCGGCAAGGACGACACCTGCACGGCCCGGGTGACGGTGTGGATCCGCGACGGCGAACCGGTGGCGGAGGTCCATTGCGCCGCTCCCGAGATCGGCCAGGGCGTCGTCACGCTGCAAGCTCAGATCGTGCGCACCGAGCTCGGGGTGCGGACCGTGGAACTGCGCGACTCCGACACCGACATTGCCGAGTCGGGCGCATCGTCGGCGTCGCGGCAGAGTTGGATGACAGCCGGGGCTGTGGTCGGCGCGTGCGCGCTGGTGCGAGACGAGATCCTCGAACGTGCCGCGGCGGTGCTCGGCAGCCCGGCAGCCGGGTTGAGCCTCGACGGCACCGAGATCCACGACTGTGACGGTCGGCCGGTGCTGTCGGTGGCGGAGCTGCTGGGCCCCGAGTCGGTGTCTCACGCCTACACCTACAGCCACCGGGTCACCGAGCCGGTCGACCCCGAACGCGGCCAGGGCGACGCTCACATCGCCTTCGCCTACGCCGCTCATCGTGCCACCGTCGATGTGGATGTCGATCTGGGACTGGTGCGGGTGGTCGAGATGGCCACCGCGCAGGACGTGGGCACCGCGATGAACCCGCTGGCGGTGGAGGGCCAGATCGAGGGCGGGACCGTTCAGGGCCTCGGTCTGGCCGTTATGGAGGAGCTGCAGTTCAGCGACGGCCGGATCGTCAACCCGTCGTTCACCGACTACCTGATCCCTACCATGCTCGACGTGCCGCCCATGCCCATGAAGATCTTCGAGTTCCCCCACCCGGACTCGCCCTACGGACTCAACGGGGTGGGTGAACCCCCCAACCTGTCGTCCACGCCGGCGATCCTCAACGCGCTGAGAGACGCCACCGGCCTGGAACTGCCCCGAGCCCCTGTCCGCCCGTCGGATCTGGTGATTGAGCTTGGAGGCCGAGCGAATAGGCGAGCGAGCGCGCGCCCGCTTCAGGCATGATCGAGGCCGCGTTGCGGCGTGACCTCGGGTAGCCCGGTCCGCACTTTGCCCACTGAAGCGCGTCCATCTCGGGTGATCGGGGCTGCGGTCATGGCCACCGTGTCCACGGTGTTGCCCGGATTCCTCATTGGCGCCATGTCGGTGCAGGTGAGCGCGGAGTTGAACGTCTCGGAGGCCGTCTACGGGTGGGGTCTCGGCTCGTTCTTCGGGGCGGCCATGGTGGGGTCGATCATGCTGGGTCGGCTGGCCCAGCGGATCGGACCGCGCAACCAGATGATGCTGGCGCTGGGGCTGAGCGTCGTCGTGCAGCTGGCTCTGGCCGCCACCGCCCGCTCCTTCGGTGCTGTGATCGCCTTCCTGGTGGTGGCGGGGTTGGCCAACGCCGCCAACCAGACGTCGGTCAACCTGGCGTTGGCCCAGGCTCAGTTGCCCCGTCTGGCTCTGGCGGTGTCGTTCAAGCAGTCGGGTCTGCCCACCGCCACGCTGCTGGCCGGCCTTCTGGTGCCCTCGCTGGCCGTCACGGTGGGCTGGCGCTGGGCCTATGTGGCCGGTGCACTGTTCGCTCTGATGTCGCTGGGGCTGGTGAGGACCGCCGTCGCGTCATCGCTGTTCCGCACCGCGGACCGGGCGTCGAAGCCGGAGTCCTCGTCGCGGGATCTGTTCCTGGCGGCGGTGGTGGGTGCGTTCCTGGCCTTCAGCGCCGGGTCGCTCAACGCCTGGGTGGTGAGCTCCGGCGTGGACGCCGGCCTGGGCCCCGGCACTGCCGGACTGTTCCTGAGTGTCGGCGCAGCCACCGGCATCAGCCTGAGGCTGTTGAGCGGCTGGCTGTCCGACACGATGAGGGTTCCGCCGTTCCGGGTGGGCGGCCTCACTGCGGTGGTGGGCGCGGTCGGCATGGCCGGCCTGGCGGTTCGTTCGCCGGGCATGCATGTGGCGGCCATGCTGTTGTCGTTCGGCGGTGGTTGGATCTGGCCGGTGTTCACCAACTACGGGATCGTGAGGGCCAACCCGAGGGCTGCCGGCACCGCCACCGGCATCACGCAGATGGGCGTCTACGTCGGGGTGTTCGTCGGGCCTCTGGTCACCGGATGGCTGATCGAGCACTCCGGCTACCCGGCCATGTGGCTGGCCGTGGCTGCGTCGTCGGTGGCCGGAGCGGCCCTATCGATCCGAATAGCCGACCGCTTCTGATGCCCGAGCGGGCCGGCGGCGCTGAGGGCCGCGGCCGCTGATGGGTCCACGGATCGAGGATCAGGTGCGAATGCGTCTGTCGGTTCCGCGGAGGTGGCCGGCCAGCAGTGCCAGCGCGGCTAGGGCCGACACCGCGCCCGACACTGCCATCGTCTGGGCGAAGGCGGTGGCGAAGGCCGATCCGGCCTCGGCGATCGTGGCCTGGGCCGCGGCCTCGCCGAGCGGGCCTGATCGCGACAGGTCGTAGGCGGCTTCGGTGGCTGCGCCGATCGACTCAGCTGCCGGTGCGGACGCCTCGCTCGGGAGGTCGGTCACATCCACTGTGCTGCGGTAGATCGACGTCGACAGGGCGCCCAGGGTGGCTATGCCCAGCGCGGCGCCGAGTTCCCTGGCGGTGTCGTTCACCGCCGAGCCGATGCCCGCCTTCTCGTGGGGAGTGGCGATCATGATGTCGTTGGTGGCGGGGGTCATGGCCAGGCTCAGCCCCGCTCCGGCCAGAACCAGCGGGCCGAGCAGGTACCAGTAGCTGGTGTCGGTGCCGACCAGCGCCAGCGGCAGGAAGGTGAGGGCCAGAACGGCGAAGCCGACCGCCATGACGAGGCGCGATCCGAACCGGTTGACCAGCGGGGCGGTGAACGGCGCCACCACCATCGATGCCAGTGCTTCGGGCATGGTGGCCAGCCCGGCCTCCAGAGCGGTGTAGCCCAACACGAACTGCACGTACAGCGCGAACAGGAACCAGAAGCCGATCATCACCACGAACGTCATGGTCACGACGGAGGCCCCGATGCTGAACCGACCCTCGCCGAACAATTCCAGCGGCAGCATCGGATGGCGGGCCCGATGTTGCCATGCCAGCAGCACTGCGCCGAAGATCACCGCCACCGCGAAGGCGGCGAGCACCGGGGCTGACGTCCAGCCCTGTTCGGGCCCCTCGATGATGCCGTAGATCAGCGCAGTCATGGCCACGATGGACAGCGCCGCTCCGGCGGGATCGAGATGTCTCGGGTGCTCGTCTCGGGATCGGGGCAGCCACAACGCCACCGCGATCATCACCACGGCCACCACCGGCACGTTGTAGAGGAAGCCGGCCTCCCACCCCCACGACGGCACGAACCACCACCCGGTGACGAACAGCCCGGTCAGCAGCGGCCCGAGAGCAGCTCCACCCCCGGCGAAGCCCGACCACACCGCGATGGCGGTCGGGCGCTCGGAGGGTGGGAAGATGTCGATCAGCAGCGACAGCGTGGCCGGCATCGCGAAGGCGGCGGCCGCACCCGCCGCCACCCGGGCGACCACGATGACCTCGGCCGAGTCGGTCAGGCCGCCGACCAACGCACCGACTCCGAAGACGAACAGGCCGCCGAGCAGGGCGCCCTTGCGTCCGTAGCGGTCGCCGATGGCTCCGCCGGTCATCAACAACCCTCCGAAAGCCAACGCGTAGGAGTTTACGATCCATTGCAGCTGCGGACCGCTGACTCCCAGGTCGCGCTGCAGGGTGGCCAACGCCACGTTCAGGCCCGACACCGACATCACCACCAGCACCAGCGACAGGCTCAGCACCCCGAGCAGGAACCACCGCCGGGCATGCACATCCGGCCGCTCCCAGAGATTCACGACCCCACGCTAGAAGCCGAGCCGTCGGCGGCGTGGGTTCGGGGAGACTGCCCACCCAGAGCCTCCACGGCCAACAGGACGCATGGACGAAGCCACCGGCGCGCCGATCCGGCCACTCCCGGTCAGGCGATGAACTGGCCGGGGTTCACTCTTCGATGAAGTCGTAGTCGGCGTCGCCTTGCAGCACTCGCTTGAGGACCTTGCCGGTGGCGTTGCGGGGCAGCGGCTCGGTCCGCACCTCCCAGTGGGCGGGAACCTTGTTGTCGGCCAACGCGGCGGCCACCCAGGACTCCAGTTCGGCCACTTGATCGGTGTCCGACGGCTCGTCGGCGACCACCACCACCGCCTTCACCTCCTGACCCAGTTCGCGGTGCTCCACCCCCACGACGGCCGATTCGGCCACCGCGGGGTGGGCGTCGAGGCGCTGCTCGATCTCGGCGGGGTAGATGTTCTCACCGCCGCGGATGATGAGGTCGCTGCGGCGGCTCACCAGGAACAGCAGCCCGTCGCGGACGTATCCGTAGTCGCCGGTGCGCAGCCAGCCGTTGCGAACGGTCTCCGCGGTGGCGGCGGGGTCGTTCCAGTAGCCGGGCGTGACCATAGGGCCGAACACCAAGATGTTGCCCACCTCGCCGGCGGGCAGATCGCGGCCGTGGTCGTCGGCTATTCGCACCTCGACGGTGGGGAGGGGATAGCCCACCGAGTCGGGATGGGCTTCGAGCACGTCGTCGGCTGCGCTGGTGGCCAGGCCCGAGCTCTCGGTGAGCCCATAGCCGACGGAGACGCTCACACGGGCGTGGGGCAGCGCGGTACGGCACCGCTGTTGCAGCTCCGGTGACCACAGCGATCCGCCGCCGCCGATGCTGGTCACCGACGAGGTGTCGTAGTCCCCGAGGCGCGGATGCTCGATCAGCCTCCAAAGTTGGGTGGTCACGCCCGACCAGCGGGCGATGCCGTGCTCCTCGGTGAGGCGCAGGATCTTCTCGGCGTCGAAGCGGCCGGTGGTCCACACATGGCTGATTCCCGCGGCTGCGGCTGTCACCGCGCAGCTGTGCAGGCCCGACACATGGAACAGCGGGCTGCAGGCCAGGGTCGGACCGCCGCCGTCGCCTGCATCACCGCCGAAGCGCAGGAACTGGCGGGCGCCGATCATGAAGGCGCAGTTCAGGTAGGCGAAGAAGTTGCGCTGGGTCTGGATGGCCCCCCGCGGTCGGCCGGTGGTGCCCGAGGTGAACAGGATGGCGGCCGGGTCGTCAACGGCTGTCGGGCAGTCGGGAAGCGCGGCACCGGCGTACGCCGCGATCA
>JAJDZO010000102.1 GCA_022824605.1 Acidimicrobiia bacterium | reverse complement strand
GGATCGGGGCTTCATGCTCGCCAGGTGCGCAGCGGTGACGGCAGGCTCTGCCTCATCGGCGTCGGCAAGATGCTGGAGGCATGCGAGCAGGCCGCCGAGCTGCTGGCCCACGACGGCACCGACGCCACGGTGTGGGATCCCCGGGCGGTGAGCCCGTTGTGCGAACAGATGCTCGCCGACGCGGCCACCTGTGACCTGGTGGTCACCGTCGAGGACGGTCTGCGCGCCGGGGGCGCAGGCACGGCGGTGCGTGACGCTCTACTGGATCGAGCCGAGGCCGCCGGTCAGGATGCTCCCAGGGTCCGCGTGTTGGGCGTGCCGCTCGACTACCTGCCGCACGGCAAACCCGACACCATCCTGGCCGACCTGGGCCTCGACGCCACCGGGATCGCGGCCACCGTCAAAAAGGAACTCCGCTAACCGGCAGAGTCTGCTAGCTGAAGTAGGGGTTCTCGCCGGCCGTGTGGTCGGTGACGTCGATCACTTCGGTCACCTCGGGGATCGCCTCGGTGATGGCCCGCTTGATGCCGTCGGACAGCGTGGCCTGGCTCATGGCACACCCCTGGCAGCCGCCGCCCATCGTGATCACCACCGTGTCGTCGTCGCGGACCTCCACCAGGCTGGCGTAGCCCCCGTGCGAATCCAGCGCCGGGTTGATGCTCGCTTCCAGGAGCTGCTGCACCTTCTCGGCGATCCCGCCGGTCAGCTCCAGGCGACCCATGGCGCCCAGCGGGTTGGGGCGGTTCGGGTTGCGGATCACGAGCCCGCCCTGGCCGGGCATCGACGGCACGTCCAGGGTCGAGCCCCGCAGCCGGTCCACGCTGGCGTCGGGCACCATCACCGTCAAGCCGCCCGCGGTGTGGAGGTGATCGTCGTCGGCGGCGTCGGAGATGGGATCGAGCGCCAGGTCGTAGGTGTAGTCGATTCCCGCCGTGCCGGTCACCTCCACTCTCAGACCCAGTGTGTCGGCGTCGTCCTCACGGTCGCGGATGTCGAGCACGGCCGTGCGGGCCGCGTCGGTGACTATCAGGATCTCGCCTGAGCGCGACTCGTCGATGGTGGCGGTCGCGGTGGCGGTGTCGGTCATGGGTGCGATCCTAGCGACGAGGTGTGCCCATCCTGCGGGCGGTCGACGATTCGGAGGTAGACGATTCGGAGGTCGGCGGTTCGGCTGCCTGCGCTACGGTGCCCCCATGACATCGAACACCTCCTATGAAGTCACCGACGGCGTGGCCGTGCTGCGCCTCGACGACGGCAAGGCCAACGCGGTGGGCTACGACACGCTGGCCGCCATCGACTCGGCCGTAGAAGACGCCGAGGCGAGCGCCGCAGCGCTGGTGATCACCGGCCGGGAGGGCCGCTTCAGCGCCGGCTTCGATCTAAGCGTCATCGGCGAAGGTCCTGACGCCGCTCGGGATCTGGTGGCTGCGGGGGCGCGCACCGCCACCCGGATCTACGGAGCGGGAGTGCCGGTGGTGGCCGCGTGCAACGGTCATGCTCTGGCTTTCGGCGCGATCATGCTGCTGTGCAGCGACGTCCGAATCGGCGCCGACGTCGAAGCCAAAATCGGGCTCATCGAGGTGTCGATCGGCATGCCGCTGCCGATCTTCGCGATGGAACTGGCCCGCGACCGCCTCAGCCCGCGTCACTTCACCGCGGCCACCACATTGGCGACGGCCTACTCGGCGCACGGCGCAGCCGAGGCCGGCTACCTCGATGAGGTGGTCGCCGCCGATGACCTGCACGACGTTGCGATGCAGCGGGCCTCCGGGCTGGCCGCCCATGTTCCCCGGACCGCGTTCCGTATGGCCCGTCGCACCGCGAGAGGCAAGACGATCGACCACATCCTGGCCACGCTCGACGATGATCTGAAGAACTTCGGAGTGCTGGACTGACATTCCCTGCGAGCAGACCAGACAGCCGTTCGGCCCCGTGCGGCGAGCTGTGGACAAGTTGGGGATAGACACCCCCTACGACGCGATCTTGATCGTGTCTTTCGGAGGCCCCGAGGCGCCCGCCGAGGTGGAGCCGTTCCTGGCCAACGTCACCGCGGGCCGCAACGTTCCCTCCGAGCGCCTGGCTGCGGTGGCCCGCCAGTATCAGCACTTCGGTGGCGTCAGCCCGATCAACGCCCAGTGCCGCCGCCTGTGCACCGCGCTGGCCACCAAGATGGCCGCCGCGGGCTGCGACCTGCCGGTGTACTGGGGGAACCGCAACTGGATCCCGTACCTGGCCGATGCGGTGGCGGAGATGGCCGCGGCCGGGCATCGCCGGGTGCTGGCCGTGCTCACCTCGGCGTATTCGTCGTACTCGGGCTGCCGCCAGTACCGCGAGGACATCGAGGCGGCCCGGGCCGCGGTGGGCGCCGGCGCGCCCGTCATCGACAAGGTGCGGGCCTACTTCGACCATCCCGGGTTCGTGTCTCCGTTCATCGATTCGGTGGCTGCGGCCCGTGCGAACCTTCCCGAGGTGCTGCGATCTGATGCTCGTCTGTTGTTCACAGCCCATTCCATCCCCGAGACCATGGCCGCCGGATGCGACTACGAGCAGCAACTCAACGAGACGGCCCGGCTGGTGGCCACCGGCGCCGGGTTCGACTCCTGGACCATGGCCTGGCAGAGCCGCAGCGGACCGGCCTCGGTGCCCTGGCTGGAGCCCGACGTGAACGACTGCCTCGAAACGCTCTCCGACGAGGGGGCCGAGGCCGTGGTGCTGGCCCCCATCGGGTTCGTGTCCGACCACATGGAGGTCATGTGGGATCTCGATGTGGTCGCCGCTAAGACCGCGGCCGCGCTGGGCATCCGGCTGGCCCGCGCGGTGGCCCCCGGCACCGCGCCCGACGACCGCTTCGTGGCCATGTGGCAGGAGTTGATCAGCGAGCGTCTCGCGCCGGGCAGACCGCGCCGTTCGCTCGGGCGTCTAGGTGTCGGACCGGACACCTGCGGAGCTGACTGCTGCCCGCTGCGATCTTGACGGGTATCCACCACCCAACCTGTGGATAACAGTATTTTTTGGAGTTGTATACCGTCGAATCACGGGGTCGAGCATCTCGCGATGAACCACACCCGCATAGCCGCCGAAGCGATCCGCTTCCGCATCTCCACCATCCGCCGTCCGCTGGTGAACAGCGAGACGGTCGATGTGGAGGCCATGGCGTCAGCCGCCATCACCTCGGCCACGCCGGAGGTGGACCACGCGCTGCGGATCGTGGCCACCGCCTGGCAGCGGGCCGGCTTCGAGCCCGAGGACCTGGTGCAGCCCTGGAGGGGTGAGCAGGCCGACTATTTCAGGAACCGACCCGACCTGATCGACGCCATCGACGTGCTGGTGCGGGGCGCCACCGTCGCATCGGCCGCAGCCTGATCATCCACTGAGCCGCGCCCGACACGCCACCGGCTGCGGGTGGCTCCGCTACGGTGCGGCCGGTGCCCGAGCTTCCCGAGGTCGAGACCATCCGAGCACAGCTTGAGCCTCGCCTGGCGGGACGCTCCATCACCGAGGCGGGCTCACATCCCTCCGCCAAGTTCGCGCCGGCAATGGACGCAATCGGCCATGACATCTCGTCCGTCAGTCGGAGAGGCAAGTATCTCATCGTCGCCCTCGACGACGGCCGCGACCCCCGATGCGAGCTGGTCATCCATTTGGGGATGACCGGTCGGCTTTCCATAGCCGCCGACGTCGATGCACGCCATCCGCACCTGCGGGCCTGGTGGCGCCTCGACGGCGGCGACGTGCTCACGTTCCACGACATCCGGCGGTTCGGGCGGATCCATGTGGTGGATGCGGGCCGCTACGAGACCATCGCCACCCTGCACCGCCTCGGTCCCGAACCTCTCAACGACGGATTCACCGGTGACGGCCTGTGGCGGGCACTGAGCGCCAGCCGCCGATGCGTCAAGACCCAGCTGCTGTCACAGCGGCCGGTGGCGGGGGTGGGCAACATCTACGCCGACGAGGCGCTATGGCTGGCGCAGATCAATCCGGCGGTCCGCTACGTGTCGAAGCCCCGGGCCGCCCGGCTGGCCGAGGCGATACGCACGGCGCTCACGTCCGGCTTGCGCCACGGCGGCACCACTTTGCGCGACTACGCCGCCGTTGACGGATCGTCGGGGCGCAACCAGCACCATCTGCACTGCTACGGGCGGGCGGGCGAGCCCTGCGAGCGTTGCGGCACCGAACTGCGCCGCCGGATCATCGACGCCCGCGGCACCACATGGTGCCCCACCTGCCAACGCCGCTAGCGGCCGAACTCGCGCGGCCGCGAGCAGTCGTACCTTGATTCGGGCAGTCCGTGTGGCTTCCACTCGTTCGCGCCCGCTCCAACGCCGCTAGCTTGAGGTCATGGAACTCGGGCCTGTACACCATGTATCGATCAACGTGGCCGATGTGGAGGCTGCGGCGCCGTTCTACACCGACGTGCTGGGCATGACCGCGCTGGCGCGACCCGACTTCGGCTTCAACGGCCGCTGGCTGCGGACGCCGGGCGGCGGCGAGGTGCACCTGATCGAAGTCGAGGGGTGGGTGCCGCCCGAGGGCCAGCACTGGGCCTTCAGAGTGGTCGATATAGACGCCGCCGTGGCGTCGTTGCGCCACCGAGGCGTGGAGGTGGAAGACCCCAAGCCTCTGCCGGGAACGGCGGCCCGCCAAACGTTCTTCTTCGACCCGGCCGGCAACATGATCGAACTCCACCAACCGGCCTGATCACCACTGCGTACGCTCAGACCGCGGCCAGCATGAAGGAGTCGGCGGGCACTAGCCGCCCGTTGACCGGGTCGACCGCCAGACCGAAGATCTCCAGGGTGACCGCGCCGAAAAGGGGTTACGAGCGACCGTACACCCTCCGGCCCCCGGGTACAGGTGTGAAATGTATCCCAATATGGTTATAGAGATTCAATAGACCCTCAAAATATACCGTTTCGTCGGATGTTCCTATACTGTTCCGACGGTAATGACGGCCGTAGCGGCCTGCCCGACTGGGGTGACATCTTCGGCGACTCCGTCATCGCCGCCGCCATCTTGGACCGCCTCATGCACAACGCCGTCGTGTTCAACATCAAAGGCCCTGGGCATTCCCCCGCTTCCGGGCGGACTTGGCGCCTACGCTGACCGTCTCTGCTGGACCAGAGTGAACCTCCCCGGGTATTGAGTGCGCAGGCTCTTGTTGTGAGTCTCAGCTTGGCGGTCAGCGCGCGGCTCAAGCGCCAACCCGGACTCCCCAAGAACACGAGAGTGAAGCAATCCGCGTAGCATCTCATCATGCGGTCCCCCAAGAGGCGACGGCCTAGTAGGCGTGTGAGGTTCGTGCCGCCAGACACTGATCTTGCGGCAATAGCTTCTCGCGTCAAGTACGTCGGGAGTCCTGAGCACAAGGACGCGGTCACACAGTTGGGTGTGCCACGGCCGCGCGGCGACGCCTCCATCTGCCCCCGCGAGTACAAAGACTTTCAACTTGCGACGGGCTGGCTGCGCTCCGCCATCCGTGATGGTTCGACCGGTGGCCTGTGGGAAGGCGGCTTCCCGCGCTACGCGTGGCACAAGGAGGCAGACACCGTGTTCGAGGCACGGCTCGTCAACCGCGGCGACGGCTCGTACAAGGGGTACCCCCTCCACGACGACGAGTGGCCTCCGCACATGGTGTACTCGCAATGACTGCTCTCGAATTCACCACAGACTGGCAGGACGGAGAGGGACTGCGCGGAGCCGAGTTGGCCGCAACCTTCGCGTCGCTGCGAATTGACGTGCAGGGCCAGCCCCTGACGCAGGTTCTCGACCGACGGGCGCGGACTGTGCGGGACCACATCTTCGTTCCGCTCTATCCAATAGCTGAATGGCTGGCCTCCAACTGGTGGTTCCTCGTGCACGAGCACGAGAACCAGGTCAAGCGGGAGGATCCGGCCTTCCGCCACCGGCACTCGTTGGGTACGAGCACCGACGGCTACGCCGTCCCGAACCTGACGATCGTCGCATCGGGCGGCAGGACGAGCCTCACCTGGGGTGACCACAGGCCCGGATGGACTGCTGTTCGATTCCTGGACCGAGGCTCCGCGACAGTCGAGCGGGACCAGTTCATGCAAGGGTGCACCGAGTTCATTGACAGAGTGATTCGACGGCTCATCTCGCACGACATCTCCTCAACGTTCCTGCAGGACGAATGGGATGCCATTCAGAACGCGGACGAGGACGAGCATGCATTCTGCGAGATGTCAGCCGGGCTGGGCTGGGATCCCTACGATCTGGATGACAGCATGAGAGAACAGGTGGTGGAACTCGCCGAACGCTTGGGTGAATTGGGCACCGAAGCCGTCGCCGTCATCGACTCGGTAGAACC
>JAJDZO010000040.1 GCA_022824605.1 Acidimicrobiia bacterium | reverse complement strand
ATGCTCGACACCGTCGTGCACACCGACGGCGAGATGGGCGTGGCGCTGATCGAGCGCGGCCGCGAGGTCGGGGGCGGCGACGTTCGCTGCGATGTGGCCACCATGGCCCGGGTGGTCGACACCGAGGAGTTGGCCGACGGCCGGCTGCTGGTGATGGCGCTCGGCGATCGTCGCATCAGGGTGCGGCGGTGGCTGCCCGACGATCCGTATCCGTGCGCGCTGACCGAGGACTGGCCCGACGATCCCGAAGACGAGTCGCCGGAGGCTCCTACGCTGCTGCGACAACTGAGCGGGCTGGTGGCTGAGGCGCGCCGCCTGGCCAGCAGCTTGCGGTTCGGGGGAGGGCTACAGCCGCCCGCAGCAGAACTGGTGACCATCGATCTGGGCGACGACGTGGTCGAGGCCTCATACCGGGCGGCGGCCCTGACGCCGCTGGGCCCGCTCGACCGCTACGAGGTGCTGTGCGCACCGAGCGCCAACGAACGCCTGACGGTGGCGCACCGGGTGGTGACCGACGCGGTGGAGTTGCTGCGAGCCAGAATCGAGATGGGTGCGGGGTAGCGTGAGGGCTCGCACCACGGGCGGAGGCACAGGTTTGGCACGCAAGCAGGGCGTAACAGAAGTCGTCGACCTCCTGAAGGCCTATGTGCGCCAGGAGTTGCTCGGCCCTCTCAAGGGCGCGGGGCGCTGGGTGTCGATGGGATTGGCCGGCAGCGTCGCGCTGGTCGTGGGGGTGGTCCTGCTGCTGCTGGCGCTGCTGCGGGCCCTGCAGACCGAGACCGGCACCGCCTTCGAAGGCAACCTGTCGTGGATTCCGTACCTGATCGCGGTCGGCGCACTGATAGTGGTGATCGCGGCGCTGTTGCGTCAGGTCACCAAGAAGGGCCTGGGATGAACGCAGAACAGGATCGGATCACCCGCGACTCGTTGGAGGACGCTTTTCGCGACCTTCAAGCCGACATCGACCGTGACACCCAGCCGTTGCTCGTCAAGGTGGCCTACGGAGCAGCCGCAGCCGCGGCGGTGTTGATCTGCATCGCCTATCTGTCGGGGCGAAGGGCCGGCCGGCTGCGCCGCACGGTGGTAGAGGTGAGGCGGGTCTAGCGATGGGCCCGTTCGGCGCGAAGGCGGCCGGAACCTGGATCGCACGCCAGGCTGTGCGGCGGGGGCTGCTCGGCAGCTCGCGCCTGTGGATGGCCGTGTTCGTGGCTCAGGGCGCCTTCAAGCTGGGGCGCCGGGTGATGGGCGCCCGCGAGCCCGTGACGGTGCTGGAGGAACGTCTCGACCCGGGCGCCGGCATCGAGATACGGCATATGAAGAAGGGTCGCGGCTGAGACCGCCGCCGTCACCCCGTCCGATGCGAGTGGTGCTGCGCAACCCGACCAGGGAGATCGATGTCGAGGGCTCGGCCACGGTGCGCGACCTGTTGCAGCGCTTGGGCCTCAACCGGGAGTCGCATCTGGTGATCTGCGACGGTGAGCTGGTGCCCGGCGACCGCACCCTGCCAGCAGACGCCTCAGTCGAGATACGCAGCGTGATCTCCGGCGGGGCGCAACCGCGATGAAGTACCCGACGGTGCCTGGAAACGGACCGCGATGAAGGGCCCGACGGTGCGTGGAGCCGGGCCGCGATGAAGTGCCGGGTCTGTCGGGGTGCGGCGGTGATCGACGTCCGGCGCCACAACGCCAACTTCTGCCGTGAGCATTTCCTGCGGCTGTGCCGAGACCAGGTGGATCGAGCCATCCGCCGTTTCGGGATGCTCGAGGCCGGCGAGCGTGTGCTGGTGGCGGTATCGGGCGGCAAGGACAGCCTGGCCCTGTGGGACATCCTGGTGGAGTCGGGCTACGACGCCGACGGCTTCTATCTCGGTCTCGGCATCGGCGACTACAGCGATGAGTCCGCCGGCTACGCCCACCGCTTCGCAGACAGCCGCGGTCTCACCCTCCATACCGTCGACCTGCTGGGGTCTCACGGTTTCGACATTCCCAGCGGGGCACGGGCCGCCAAAAGAGCGCCGTGTTCGGCCTGCGGCCTGTCGAAGCGGCACATGTTCGACGAGGCGGCCCGCCGGGGCGGTTACGACGCGGTAGCCACCGGCCACAACCTCGACGACGAGGCGGCGGTGCTGATGGGCAACACGCTGCGCTGGCAGACCGAGTACCTGGGCCGTCAGCTGCCTGTGCTGGAAGCTCGCGACGGGTTTCCCCGCAAGGTGAAGCCCCTGATCCGGCTCAGTGAACGAGAGACGGCGGCCTACTGCCTGCTGCGCGGCATCGACTACATCGTGGACGAGTGTCCGATGGCCGTCGGCAACAAGCACCTCGCCTACAAGGCCGCGCTCAACGACATCGAGGTCGAGTCGCCCGGCGCCAAGCACGACTTCTACTTCGGCTTCCTGGCTCGGGCTTCGGAGCGGTTCCGGGCCGAGGTGGAACGAGACCGGGCCGATCTAGGCCCGTGTGAGCGCTGCGGGGCACCCACCGACGCCGGCGTGTGCGCGTTCTGCCGTCTGACCGAGCGAGCCACCGCACCCGCACCGGTGCAGTTGACCGCCCGCAGCCGTCGATGACCGCCGGAGTGTTCGAGGCGGGTGAGGCGGTCCTGCTCATAGACCGCAAACAGCGCCGTTACCTGATCGATCTGGCCGCGGGGCGCGAGTTCCACACCCATGCCGGTGTGATCGCCCACGACGACATCATCGGCGTGCCCGAAGGCACCAGGCTGCAATCGTCACGCAACTCCGTGTTCCTGGCGCTGCGCCCCACCCTGGCCGACGCCGTGCTCAAGATGCCCCGCGGCGCGCAGGTGGTGTACCCCAAAGACACCGGCGCGATCCTCGTGCTGGCCGACATCCATCCCGGCGCCAGAGTGCTCGAGGCCGGGGTCGGTTCAGGAGCGTTGTCGATGTCGCTGCTGCGGGCGGGCGCGGTCGTGTACGGATACGAGCGACGCGAGGACTTCCTGGCTCGGGCCCGGGCCAACGTCGAACGCTTCTGCGGTCCGGAGGCGTTGGAGCGGTACCGCGCCGAGATCCGCGACGTCTACGAGGGCATCGACGAGACCGACCTGGACCGGGTGGTGCTGGATCTGCCTGAGCCGTGGGAGGTGGTGGCCGGCGCAACCACCGCGCTGCGCCCCGGCGGGATCCTGGTGGCCTACACGCCGAGCATCGTTCAGGCCCAGCGACTGCGCCGGGCTCTACAGGACTCGCCGTTCGACCTGCACGACACGATCGAGGTGCTGCATCGGGGCTGGCATGTCGAGGGAGACGCGGTGCGCCCCAACCACCGCATGGTGGCCCACACCGGCTTCCTGACGGTGAGCCGGCTGATCGCTTCGTGAGCCGGCTGCCCCGATGGCGAGCCGTCGCGGCGGTCGTCGCGGTGGTGGTGGCGCTGGTGGGCTTGGCCGTGGCCGTGGACGCGCTCATCGGGGCTTCACCCCAGCCCAGCCGCAATGCGCTGGTGTCGACCCCGGACGGCTCCGACGCAGCGGCCGATCCCGATCCGGCGAGCGGCTCCGACGCAGCGTCCGATCCCGATTCGGCGAACGGTTCCCACGCCGTGAGCGATCC
>JAJDZO010000410.1 GCA_022824605.1 Acidimicrobiia bacterium | reverse complement strand
GAGGCAACGCGATGACAGCGGAGTTCATCGCGGCCCAGAGGACCGATCACGGTGTGCCTCACGCGGTCTCCTGCCGGGCCCTCGGAGTGGCGTCCTCGACGTTCTAGAAGTGGCGCGGCCAGCCCCCGACACCGGCGCAGCGGCGCAGAGCTGAGGTCGACGAGAGGGTCAAGGCCTGCTTCGACGCCTCGGGGGGCACCTACGGCTCGCCGCGGGTGCGCGCCCAGCTGCGCCGCGACGGCCTGGCGGTGTCCAACAAGACCGTGGAAGCGTCCATGGCCCGCCAGGGCCTGCAGGGCCGCTCGCCGCGCCGGCGGCGGCGGGGCCTGACCCGCCCCGACAAGGCGACCGCGCCGGTTCCGGACCTGCTGGGGCGCGACTTCACCGCCGAGCGCGCCGACCAGAAATGGGTCGGAGACTTCAAGCAGGTCCACACCGAGCAGGGGCCGGTGTACCTCGCCACCGTCGAGGACCTGCACGCGCGGCGCATGCTGGGCTTCGCGCAGTCCGACGCCTACCCGACCGCGCAGCTCGCCACCGCGGCCATCAACATGGCCGCCGGGACCCGCGGCAGCGACGTCGCCGGGGTGATCTTCCACACCGACAAAGGCTCCCAGTACACCTCAGAGGCCTTCGCTGAGGCCTGCGGGCGCCTCGGCGTCACACAGTCCATGGGGCGTGTCGGGTCATGCCTGTTTACCGGCCAATCGGATCTGGTGCTTGCTTGCTGATTGGCTGGTGGGGCTGGAGGGTGCTTGACGCTTGGTTGGTGCGGCGTTACAGATGTGGCTGTGCGGGCGAGCGGGTTGTTGTTGGAGCGGAGCGATTCTGGTTGGTGCTCTGTTGCGTCTGATTTCGCGCGACAGGATCCACCGGGAATCAGTCCGCATGTGGTGAGGTCTTGGGGCCTGAGCAAAGGGAGTGCTCATGTCCGATTCGATGGGTCCGACGCGCCGCGCGAAGCGGTTCTTGTCGGCGGAGCAGAAGTACGAGATCTGGTTGAAGATCCTCTGTGGGGAGTTGACGACCAACGAGGCCGCGGCGCGTGCTGGTGTGGACCGCTCGACGGTGTTGAAGCTGCGCAAGGTGGCCAAAGACGGCGCCATCGCGGCGTTGCAGGCGTCGAGGCCGGGACGTCGCGACAAGGCGGCGGATTCGGAGTTGGTGCAGCTGCGTGCCGAGAACGCCCGGTTGTCGGCGACGGTCGTCGAGCAGGCGGTGGAGCTGGCGGCGCTGCGGGGAAAAGCGCCCTGGGGCTGAGCGGCCCGGTCCCGCGTCGGGTGCCCGCTGAGGTCAAAGACGAGCTGTTGGGCATCGTGGCCGACTGCACAGCCGCGGGGTGGACGACCCAGCGGGCCTGTTCGGTGCTTCAGGTGGACCGGCGCCGAGTCTGGCGCTGGCAGCGCCGCAGCGCCGGCGGAGCCCTGGCGGACCGCTCACCGGGCGGCAACCCGGTCCATGGCGTGCTCAACTGGGAGGTCGAGGCCGTGTTGGCGCTGGCCGAGCGGTGGGGCCCCATCGACCGCTCGCACCGCAAGCTGGCCCATCGGGGCTCATACCTCAACCAGGTGTGGGTGTCGCCCTCCACAGTGCGCCGCGTGCTGGCGAAAGCCGACGTCAACCTGCCCAAGGCGCCGCCGAGGCCCGAGCGGCCCCAGCGCCGGCGGTGGCCCGAGTGGGTCCAGTATCGCCCCAACCAGGTGTGGGGATACGACGTGACCCACTTCGGGCGCTGCAGGGCCGCGCCCAACTGCTTCGCGGTAATCGACTTGGTGTCGCGCAAATGGATCTCCACGCTGCTGTCGCCCGAGGAGACCGCCACCCAGACCCAGGTCGTGTTCTGCGACGCCCTCGAGGCCGAGGACCTCATCGGCGCCGTCGAGGGCCGCCTCGACACCGGCGAGCTCCCCGGCACCGACCAGACGCCGATCTTGTTGGCGGTCTCTGACAACGGCGCGCCCATGACCGCCGACGCCACCAGAGCCTTCATGGCGCTGTGCTCGATCGCCCAGCACTTCGGCCGCCCCGGCACCCCCACCGACCAGGCCCCCATCGAGAGCTTCTTCGGCCACATCAAGCACCAATGGCCCCACCTCGAGGCCATCCGCGACCCCCAGATCCTCGACGCCGAACTAGAACGTGTCCGGATCGACTACAACACAGTCAGGCTGCACGCCGGCATCGGCTACGTCACCCCCGACGACGAACACCAAGGCAAAGGAGAAACCATCCGCCAAGCCCGCCGAGACGGACTACGCCGAGCCGACCAGGCCCGACGAGCCGCACGACGAACCACCAACCCCCCAAAGCCCCACCATGCGGACTGAAACTCTCACCATCCGTCGCGCGAAATCAGAAACGCGTCAGTAGACCGGGCGGTGCGAGGTGATGTAGACGCCGGGGACTGTCCGTGAACCATTGATCGCGATCCGGAAGGACGCCCCTTCGGTAGGTGCTTGGAGCGCCGCGACATGGCCATCATCGTACGTGAGTGACCCCACACCAACGGTCCCTGACCCGACATCTCCGGTGAACCCGGAGAAGTACCTCCGCGCGCCCCGCCGATCGATGCGGAGAGTGCCGATGAAGGCGGTGGCCCACCCGAAGTGCTGGCTCAGAATGCCGAGGAGCGTTGTCTTCCCGGTGCCATTGGCTCCCGTAATGATTGTCGCTCGAGGGTGGAATTCGATCTGTACCGACCCGAATTGGCGCCAGTCCGCAACTTCAAGTGTATGGAATCGTGTCATCTGCGCCTTCTCCGGCCGCCCGGCATCGCACCCGGGGTCCTCGGTCGCACCAAGACGATCGTGGGCCGGGACAGTCTAATTTTGCTCTAGACGCCGCGTCCATCGGAGTCAGCAGCACCGGACTGAGGACACGGCTACGGAAGCGGAAGTCGGAGCTTGCGGACTCGTCCGAGGCCACAGCCCGTACGCCGACCGTTCGACGTGACCGGTCACCGCCGCTGCGAAACCTGCGACGAGCCGCTCGACGCCGTCCCCGGAGCCTGACCGCAGCGCTGCCTGTACGGAGTCTGCCTGCCGCCGCTGGGTCTCAGCCGCCGACGTGATCACTCTCCACACGGTGAGCGCGGCTTGGCCGGGATCGGCATCACCACCAGGTAGCAACCTGCTGATGCCCCACCGGGATGCGGATACGGGGGGCGTCTGGGTGGACATCCAGCGCCGCTGTTTCCCTGTACCCAGAAGCATGTCTGACCGGTAGTCTAAATAATAACACCACTATAGGCCATGATCTATATGCCAAGGTAAATGCCTATTTTTGTATCTGGTGGGCGCGGAGGGACTTGAACCCCCGGCCTCTTCCTTGTAAGGGAAGCGCTCTGCACCACCTGAGCTACGCGCCCGTGAACTGAGAGCCTAGTCCTCGCCGGCGTCGTCGAATCACCCCGCAGTGCTGCCGCGCGTGCCTCTCGGTCGTCCGGGTCCGGCCCGGCGGGCAGTCCGCCGAAGCCCCCGTTCGCCTGAAGATGCGTCATATAATCGCTCCATGAGTTATCCCGCCATGGTCACAATCGACAAGCCCGAGCGGACCGCCAACTGGCGGCCGATCCTGCAATGGATCCTGGTGACACCCCACTGGCTTGTGCTCCACGTTGTGCTCAACGTGGTCGCCAGCGTCACCGCGATCATCGCCTGGATCGCCGTGCTTGCCACCGGCAAGCTGCCGCCGGGCATCGCCGCGTTCCACGCCACCTACGTCCGCTACCGGCTGCGGACGTTCTCCTACATGTACTGCCTCACCGACAAGTACCCGCCCTTCGACTTCAGCCCCTCGACCGACGACCCCGGCGGGGCGGGAGTCACCATGAGCGTCTCCCCGAGACTCGAGGGCCGCAACCGGCTCAACGTGCTGTTCCGGTTCATCGTGCCGTTCGCCTGGATCAACCTTGCGGTCATGCTGTCGTTGGGGGGCGTGTCGATACCTGCGTGGATCGTGGCGCTCGTGCTCGGCGCAGTTCTCATTCCGGCGGCGATCTTCGCCTTCATCGCTTGGGCGATCACCGTCGTCGGTTCCCTGCTGGGCTGGCTGGCGGTGATCTTCACCGGCAGTTGGCCCGATCCGCTGTTCCGGTTGGCGGCGGGCTGGGTGCGGGTCGACGCCCGACTGTGGGCCTACTCGATGCTGCTCACCGACGACTACCCGCCGTTCTCGATCGACTGAGAGGGCTGCACCGCAGCTGATCCAGCTCCCTCGCTCAGCCGGCGCGCCTCGGCCGGCGCAGCAGCACTACCCCACCATCCGGCGGTGCATGTCCATGAGTTCCTCCAGGAGCCTCGGCGTGGCAGCCATCGGCGTCCGCCTCTGCGAATGGTCGACGGTGATCAGGTCGCGTCCGGCGATGTCGACAACGTCGACTCCGACCTCACGGCACACGAGCATCGCTCCCAGATAGTCCCAGGATCCCAGACCGGACGCCGAGAAGTCGATGTAGCCGTCGAGGCGCCCGGCGGCCACCGCGCACACCTCCAGCGCAGCCGCTCCGAGCATTCTCAACTGGGCCCAGCCTCCCCAGCCGGGCGCCAGACCGTTGATGGCGATCACCGCAGAGCCCAGCGGCCGCTCCTCACGGCGAGCGAGCCGGGTCCCGTCCAGGTAGGCGCCTCCGTCGCGCACCGCTTCGAAGCGCTCTCGGTTGGCGTGATCGTGCACGACCGCAGCCACCGGAACGCCTTCATCGACCACGCAGATGCTGGTTGCGAAGTACGGGATCCGGCGCGACGCATTGGTGGAACCGTCCACCGGGTCGAGCACGGCGACGGGACCGTGGCCGGCCTCGAGTCCGGTCTCCTCGCTGAGCACCCGCAGCCCCCCTCGGCGCAGTGCTGCCGTGGCGGCCGCGTCCGCAGCCATGTCGAAGCCGTACTGGCCCGGTTTCTGCCCGGTCGGACTCCAGTCGGTGCAGTCGGCCAGAGCCGCCATGGCTGCGTCGGTGGCGGCGTTGAGCACATCGAGGAAGTCGCGGTTCATCGGTGCCAGTGAACCAGATCAGCGCACCGTGTCGCACCACCGTCTCCATCTGGCCGCACCGACGGCAATCTCCGAACCGGCCATGTCGGCGAGAATAGGATCAGAGCCATATGCGACCGCAGCGGGAACCGGTATTGTCATGTCCCTTGGTCGTGTCATGCTGCCGCTGGAGCCGTCGGTCGCTGCAAGGGGGATCCGGGTGTCGTTGATCGATCTGCACGGGTTCGTCGCCAACCTCAAGGACCATGTGTCTGAGCACGGCTTCCATGTCCACGGCGACCGGCACTTCGTGGAGACGTACTCCAACCGCCAGACCTGGGAGGTCGACCTTCACCCCGACGACGCCTGCGGCGGCCCGCTGGACATGGTCCTGTGCGTGGAGGCCGAGTCGCGGACCCTGCTGACGTTCGAGGATGATGTGAACAGCCGGCACGAGGACGAGGACCCCGACGACGCCATCACCGTGCCGATGACCTTGAGCTTCGTGCTGCCGCCGCTGCACCTCGGACCGGACCTTCTGGTGCTCGCCACCGATCTCGCTGCGATCGGGGGTCCTGAACTGCCGTTGCAGGTCTCGTCGGTCGACAGGGTTGCGGCGGTGACCGACGCGGCCGAGCGGACCGTCAACATCGACGGCCGCGTCGAGTTGGCGCTGAGCAGGATCTACCTGGGGCAGGATCTAGAGGTGCTGTGCGAGATGCTCGACCGGGCCCGCAACGTCTGCGAGTTCCTGCTCGACCGGGCCCCGGCATGGCTCGGCGAGCTGTAGCAACCCCGGCCAGCCCGTAACACGGCCCGCGGTCAGGGGCTGATCGTCTTGCGCAGCGTCTCCAGCGCCTTGTCGGCGTGGATGCGCATGTTCAACTCGGAGCGCACCGTGGTCAGCACCGAGCCGCCGCGGCCGATCACGAACGTTCTGCGCTTGTTCGGAAGCAGGCCCTTGCGGACCACGCCGAAGCGGCGGGCGATGTGGCGTCCCGGGTCTGACAGCAGCGGGAAGCCCAGGGCGTTGGAGTCGTCGAACTCGAGTTGCCGATCAACCTGATCGGCGCTGATTCCCACGACAGTGGCACCGTGTTGGGAGAACTCGGCCGACAGGTCGCGGAAATGGCAGCTCTGGCGCGTTCAACCAGCCGTCATGGCCTTGGGATAGAAGTACATCACGACCGGGCCGACCTTGAGCAGATCGCGCAGTACCACGGTGTTGCCGTGCTGGTCGGTTGCTTCGAAGTCGGGGACCCTGTCACCGATCCTCACAAACGTTCTCCTCTCTGCACAACACGCGCCGCTCTGAGGGGCGGGCACAGTATGGCGCGTCTCCTACAGTCCGATCGAGGCGGCGACGCGGTCGGCGTGGAAATCGGCACCGCCCCAGGAGCGGGCCAGAGCCCATGAACGCTTCAGGTACAGGTGCAGGTCGTGTTCAGTGGTGTAGCCGACCGCGCCGTGGCACTGCAGGGCGGCTCGGCCGGTGACCGCGGCGGCATGAGTGGCCAGCCACTTGGCCTGCGACACGCGACGGGGCGTGTCGGCGTGGCCGTGGGCGACGCTGTAGGCGGCATCGAGCACCGCCGGCGCGGCGAACTCGATCTGGATCCGGGCGTCGGCCAGGTGGTGCTTCACGGCCTGGAAGCTTCCGATGGGCTTGCCGAACTGGTGACGCTGAGCGGCGTAGGCCACGGTCAGCTCCAGCATCCTGCGGCTCAGCCCCACAAGCTCGGCCGCGGTGCCGAGCACACCCCGCTCGAAGGCGGCTTCCACCGCGGCCGGGTCGTCGGTCACCGGTTCACCGGGGGCGATGGGGCGCACCCGGGCGCAGTGCCTGGAGGCGTCCACGGTCTGCACCGGTTCGATGTCGATCTCGTCGGGCCCGTAGAGCCGCAACCCTTCGTCTGAGCGGAGCAGGAACGCGTCGGCGTAGGAGGCCCCCGGCACGATCGCGGCGGCATCGCCGAAGCGGGCACTCGCCACTGAACCGGTGCCGCGAAGGCCGGTACCCGCGGTTGTGCCGAGATCGGTTGTCGTGGTCGTGCCGGTTATGCCCAGCGGCGCGGCCACCAGCGCGGTCGCCGTCAATGGATGGGGCAGCGCAGCCCGGCCGGCCTCCTCGATCACCCCGACCAGATAGGTCTCGTCGAGGCCGAGACCTCCCGCCGACGACGGCACGACGACATCCAAGGCGCCCGCATCGGCCAGCGCGTTCCACGCCGCGGGGCCGGGTGGTTGCGTCCAGGCTGCCCGCACCGCCTGAGGCGGGCACAGTTCCGCCAGCAGGTTGCGGGCCGTCGAGCGCAGCGCCTCGCGGTCCTCGTCGAGCCCGAACCTCATCAGGGCAGTCCGAGGACGCGTCTGGCGACGATGCTGCGCTGCACCTCGTTCGTGCCCGCCTGGATGGGACCCGTCGAAGTCGCGATCATCGGGGAAGCCCCAGAACACGTTCGGCCACGATGCTGCGCTGCACCTCGTTGGTGCCCGCGTGGATGGGACCCGTCGAAGTCGCCATCATCGGGGAAGCCCCAGAACGCGTTCGGCGACGATGCTGCGCTGCACCTCGTTGGTGCCCGCGTAGATGGGACCGGCCAGCGAGAACTGGTGCCCCTTGCTCCAGGGCCCCTCCAACTCGGCGTCGGCGCCGAGCAGGTCGAGGGCGATCTCGTGCAGTTCGATATCCAGTTCCGACCACCACACCTTGGCCAGGCTCGCCTCCGAACCGAGGTCGCGGCCGTCGAGCAGCGAGGTGACGGTCTGGAGGGTCTGCAGACGGTAGGCGTCGACCCGCATCCAGGCTGCTGCGATGCGGCGCCGCATAGCCGCGTCCCCGCCGCGCTCAGCCCACAGATCAAGCAGGCCTGCCACGGTGGCCTGATAGCGGCCCGGTGAGCGCAGCAACCCTCTCTCGGTGCTGGCCGCCGAAACGGCCACGCCCCAGCCGCGGTCCACCTCGCCCAAGACCACGCTCGTTCCGACGGCATCGTCGGGCAGGAACGCCTCGGTGAAGAACACCTCGGCGAAGCCCTCGTCGCCGTCGAGGCGGCTGAAGCCCCGCACGGTGATCCCTTCAAGATCGAGGGGCACGAGCAGGTAGGTCAGCCCGCGGTGACGCTGCGAGTCGGGGTCGGAGCGGAACAGGCCGAAGAGGTGGGTGCAGAATGCGCCTCGGGTGGTCCAGGTCTTCTGACCGTCGAGCAGCCAACCGCCCTGCACGCGGCGGGCACGGCTGGACACGCCGGCCAGGTCGCTGCCCGCGTTCGGCTCGGACCAGCCCTGGCACCACAGGTCCTCGGCGGCGGCAATGCGGGGAAGCAGCCGATCCTTCTGGTGCTGCGTGCCGTGCTCGAAGATCGACGGAGCCAGGATCTGGAGGCCGTTCTGAGTGACCCGCTGGGGCGCCCCCGCCCGCCAGTACTCCTCTTCGAAGATGAGCCAGTCCCACAAGGTGCCGTCTCGCCCGCCGTACTCGCGGGGCCACGACACCGCCGACCATGCCGCTTCGTGCAGGCGGCGTTCCCACTGAAGTTGCTGGGCGAAGCCCTCACGGGTGTCGCCCGAGAACTCCGTGCCGATGTCGGCCCGCCACTCAGCCAGATTGCGCTCCAGCCACCGGCGCAACTCCCCACGCATGGCATCCTGCGACTCGCTCCAATTCAGATCCATCGCCACTCCAGGCCCAACGGACGCCAACCTCTTGATCTCTCGATGCGTCGCGCCGTCGATCCGCACGCTCGTCCTGTGAATGCGATGACGCTAATGGAACCGAGTACGAGATCGCAGACGCCGCAAGCCAAGCCCGCGACAGCCGGTACGCAGGGTTTGCATTAGCTGGTACCTAACCTCTGTACTAGCCAGTACGAAAGAATTGCACTGACTGGTACGATTATGGCTGTGACATACATTCGGAGGTGGCTGGAGGATCGACTGAGCGAGTCGCTGGACACCTCGCCCGCGGTGATGCTGCAGGGAGCCCGCTACATCGGCAAGACGACCCTGGCTCGCCGCTTGGCGGTCTCGGTGCTGGACCTGTCCAACCAGCAGCACGCCGCTCGGCTCGAGTTGGATCCACTGGGAACGTTGCGCCGAGCCGAGAGGCCCGTGCTGGTCGACGAATGGCAGTTGCGCCCTCAGACGCTATGGGACATCAAGACGCTGGTGGACGCAGAGGGCGCGTCGGGGTTCATCATCGCCGGATCGGCTGGGTACTCGCCCTTGGAGGGATTCAGCCAGTTCCCATTGACCGGTCGCTGCGACGTGCTGCGGCTTCGGCCGATGGCGCACGGCGAGCGCCGAGAGTTGGCCGTCACGCCGCTAGCGGACCTCCTATTCGGCCACACGGACGAATGGGGTTCGCCCGAGCGCTTGGACCACACCGACTACACGAGCGTCGCGGTGCGGTCCGGGTACCCGGGCCATGCCGGTCTCGACGCTGAGGAGGAGCACCGCGCCCTGGGGCGCATCGCGGGCAACATCATCGAAACCGACATCGTCAGGCACCAGACACGACGAGACTCCGCCGCTACTCGGCTCGGCTTGTCGCGGTTCATCGCCGCCTACGCCGCCCGGAGCGGCCGCATCGTCGACCTGCAGAGCATCGCCAAATCCGCCGGGATCACCTATAAGACGGCCGCCAAGTATCGCGACATGTACGACAACTCGTACCTCCTAGCCGAGTTGCCGATCTGGAGGCCCACTCCCGACTCGCAAGGCTTCCGTCATCCCAAGCGGGTGCTGAGCGACCCGGGAATGATGGCCCCGCTCATGGGGATCAGCCGGGATGAGTTGACGGACTCACCGCAACTGCTCGGTGGCTTGATCGAGACGTTCGTGCATGCCCAGCTCAGCACTCAGCAGGCCGTATCCGTAGAGCCCTATGAAGTCGAGTGCTACGACCTGCGACGCTCCGGCAAGTTCAGAAGGCCTCCCGCGGCCTACCCCCTGGGCGAGCTTGACTTCGTGGTGAGATCCACCGTGCGGTCGGCCATCGCTTTAGTCGAGGTCAAGGCTCGAAACCGGGTCAAGCGCCAGGACGCCGACCGAATCATCGCTCTGCGCGACGCCATCGACTCCGACCCCGCCGCACGCCACGAGTTCATCTCGGGCGTGGTGCTCTGCTGTGGCAACATCGATCCGATGCCCATCAGCAACAGGGTCTGGGCCGCGCCCGTGTCGGCACTATGGTCGACCCAGTAGACGCCGAGGTCAACCCATCGAGGGATCATCACAGCTCGTGGGCTCGGTGGGCTCGGTGGGGATCGAACCCACGACCAAGGGATTATGAGTCCCCTGCTCTGACCACTGAGCTACGAGCCCGCCCCGACACTACCGGTCATCGGCGAACTCGGTGCTCGGCTCCGAGGGTGACGAATATGCCCCGCCATTCCCGGCAGAACCGGTAAGGCGGGGAGCAGTGCTCGAACCCTACCAGGCCGAATCTCTCACGCGCCATCCATTCCTGCACCGCGACCACAGCGGGCAAGCTGATTGGAGCTGACCCGGTTTCCTTGACACCGGGTGGTTAGGCATCGGGGTGCCAAGGACTGGTCTATGTCGGGGTCTATCCCTGTTGAGGGGTCGCGGTGCTGGCTGGTTGTGTGTCCAGGGCACGGTCCTTGACGGGCTCGAGGGACAGTCTCAATCCCAAGGCTCTGGTGATCTTCAGCAGCGTTGCGAGGGTGGGGTTGCCGCCTTCTGACCCGAGTTTGGCGGGTTGGCGGGGGTTTGGTGACAGCAGATGGCCCCTGACGTGGGGTTTTGTGTCTCCGGATACTGTTTCGGCGGGGATTTGTAGGGGCGACACATAGTTGACGGCGCTCTGGTTAGGGGCTATT
>JAJDZO010000283.1 GCA_022824605.1 Acidimicrobiia bacterium | reverse complement strand
GGGCATCCTGGCCGCCATCATCGGCGGCCTCGGCAACATGCAGGGCGCCGTCTACGGGGGACTGCTGCTCGGAGTGTCGGAAGTGCTGCTGCGGTCGTGGCTGCCCGAGGACCTCGTCGGCATCACCGACGGCGTGGTGTTCGCTCTGATAGCGCTGTTCTTCATCTTCCGGCCCCAGGGACTCGTGTCGGTCCGATCAGCGGAGCGAGTGTGACTCCCCACGCCTCCGCGGCAGCGAGGTGGATGTGATGCCCGCACGGTTCCGCGGTGGCGACGTGGATGTGATGTCGCACGATTCCGCCACCGCGAGGTGGATGTGATGCGCGGGCTGCTCGCCGGCCGTCTCGGCTCGCAGTTGACCGGATCGCTGGTGCTGTTCGCGGTGTTGGTACTGGGCGGGCTGCTGTACGCCTCCGGCGGTGGACCCACCCGCGACATCCTGGTCACGCAGATGCTGATCAACGCCATCATGGTGGTGGGGCTGCAGATCTACATCGGCAACACCGGTGTCCTCTCATTCGGCCATATGGGCTTCGCGGCCATCAGCGGCTACACGTTCGCGTTGTTGGCGACCACGGTGGCGCGCAAGGCCCGCATCGTGCCCGACGTGCCCCTGGGCCTCGACAGTGTGTCGCTCAACCCCCTGGTGGCGGCTGCGGTGGCAGTGGCGGTGACGGTGGTGGCGGGAGTGGTGGTCGGGCTGGGGCTGGCTCGCTCGGGCGCCCGTTCGGGTGCGGTGGCCGCCACCGTGATCACGCTCGCCCTGCTGTTCATGGTTCACGAGGTGGGTGGCGCCTACGCCGACCTCACCGGGGGCCGCAACGGCATCTCGTTCTCGGTGGGGCGCGGCCTCGACGGCCGGGGCTGGATCTATCTGGCGTTGATCGGCGCGATCGTCGTGGCCCGGCTCTTCAAGAGCAGCCGGATCGGACGGCTGGCGCAGGCCGCCCGGGAGGATGATCTGGCGGCCCGGGCCATGGGGATCAATCCGGCTCGCGGGCAGATGATGGCGCTGGTCCTCTCGGTGGCGGTCGTGTCGGTGGCCGCTTCGTTGCGAGTGTTCCAGTTGGGGACGGTGGCGCCCTCCACCTTCTTCTTCGACTACACCCTGCTCACGCTGGTGATGCTCACCGTCGGGGGACGCAACAGCATCGCCGGTTCGGTGCTCGGGGTGTCGGTGATCACGGTGGTGAACGAGACCACCCGCCATCTCGCCGACACCGAGATCGACGGCGGCCCCATGGACTTCCTCGACATTGTGCTGCGCCCCGGACTCACCGACATCGTTCTGGGCGGGTCGATGCTGGGCTTCATGATCTTCAGGGCCAAGGGCCTGATCGAGGACTGGGAGATCGACCATTGGCTGCGAAAGCGCTTCGGTCGCGCCGATGCCACACCGCAACCATTGACGGCCGCCCCGACACCCGAGCCGGCTCAGCTTCACGCCGGTGACGTGACCGTCGACTTCGGCGGCTTCCGGGCGTTGGAGCAGGCCGGGTTGGAGGCGTCGAACCAGGAGGTGGTCGGGCTCATCGGGCCCAACGGCGCAGGCAAGACGACCCTGCTCAACGTGGTGACCGGCCTGGTGGATGCCACCGAGGGTTCGGTGGCGCTCACCGAGCCGGGCCCCGAGGGGCCACAGACGTGCCCCATCGCCGGGGCGGAGCCCTACGAGATCGCCCGGGCCGGGCTGGCTCGCACTTTCCAGAACCTGCGCCTGTTCCCGGCGCTGACCGTTCGTGAGAACGTGAGCATCGCCGCTCTGGTCGCCGCTCAGTATCGCCCGGGCCTGGGCACCGCGTCGGTGGAACAGCTGCTCGTGCATGCCGGACTGTGGGAGCTGCGAGACCGGCGGGCCCGAGAGCTCGACTACGGCAACGCCCGGCGCCTGGAGCTGGTGCGGGCCGCTGCGCTGTCGCCGATCTACGTGCTGCTCGACGAGCCCACCAGCGGCATGAGCAACGTCGAGTCGGTGGCCATGATCGACGAGGTCCGCTCGCTGGCGTCGGCCATCGGGGCGGGTGTGGTGGTGATCGACCACGATCTCGCCTTCATCACCGGGGTGTGCGACCGGATCTACTGCCTCGACCAGGGCCGGGTGATCGCGGTGGGCACCCCCTCGGAGATCCAGGCCGACCCGCAGGTGCAGGCCGCCTATCTGGGCGCCGCGGCCCCGGCTGCCGGTGCCTGAGTCAGCGGTGTCGAAGTCCAGGGAGGCGCGACTGTGACCGAGTTTGTCGACGTCAAGGGAGGCGCGACTGTGACCGAGTCTTCGGCCCGGCGCGGGCCAGGTGTTGATGCGGTGGCCGCGACGTCAAGGGAGGAACGAGTGTGACCGAGTACCGACGCATCCTGTTGGACGGGTATCCGGTGCTCGTGCAGCCCCACGGCCGCGATCTGGTGGCCCGCGACGGGCGGCGGGTAGCCCAGGACGATGCGGTGCATCTGCCGCCGTGCGAGCCCACCAAGATCATCTGCGTTCACCTGAACTACTCCAGCCGTGTGGCCGAGTTCATGACCAGGCTGCCGCCCGCCCCGACCTATTTCCATAAGCCGATCACTGCTCTGAGTGCTCATGGCGCCGACGTGGTGAGGCCCGAGCCGTGCCGGTGGCTCAACTACGAGGGCGAGATCGCCATCGTCATCGGCCGGACCTGCCGCAACGTGTCGCCGGATGTCGCCGGCAACTACATCGCGGGCTATTCGGTGGCCAACGACTACGGGCTGCACGACTTCCGCGACACCGACGCCGGATCGATGCTGCGGGTGAAGGGCAGCGACACGCTGTGCCCGGTCGGCCCGGCACTCGTGACCGGCTGGGACTTCCGCCACAAGCAGATCCGCACCCTGGTCAACGACGAGGTCCGCCAGGAGGGCAGCACGGATGAGATGGAATGGGACATGCACTACCTGGTGGCCGACCTGGCTCGCACCATCACGCTGGTTCCCGGCGACCTGATCCTGTCGGGCACTCCGGCGGGCTCGCGCCCGGTGGTTCCCGGCGATGTCGTCACCGTTGAGGTGGAGGGCCTGGGCTCGCTGACCAACACCATCGTGTGCGGGCCTGAGCCGGTGCGCTCCGACGTGGGCGCCCAGCCGTCGGACAGTGAGGAGGTGGTGTCCACCGCCATGGGCGGCGACTGGGAGCACCGTGGCAAGCGAGCCCCGAGAGGCCCCGGCGCCCAGCACTACGAGTCGGCCCACGAGGACGCCTGATGGCGGAGTCGGCTCGCGTCACCGTCGGGGGTGTGGAGGTCAGCGTCGATCACTTGATCGGCGGAGAGCGGGTCGCCTCGGAGCGCACGTTCGAGTGCCGATCGCCGCTGGACTGGGATCACACGCTCGCGGATGTAGCCCGCGGCGATGCGTCGGTAGCCCAGCGGGCCGTGGCCGCGGCGGTTCAGGGGTTCCACGAGTGGAGCGGGCTACCAGTGGGCGAGCGGGCCTCGGCCCTGCGCCGGCTGGCCGACCTGATTGAGGCCCGCAACGACGACATCGCCCTGGTGGAGACGCTCGACATGGGCTTCCTGCACCGTTCCATGCGCGAGCGGTTGGTGGCTCGGGGGGCGGTCAACTTCCGGTTCTACGCGGACATGGCCGAGGCCCATGCCGAGCCGCGCTGGCCGGCGCGGGGCACGACTCACACGGTGCAGCGCATGCCCGCGGGTCCTGCGGTGGTGATCACGCCGTGGAACGCGCCGTTCATGCTGGCCACCTGGAAGGTTGCGCCTGCGCTGGCCGCGGGCAACAGCGTGGTGCTCAAGCCGGCCGAGTGGTCGCCGTTGTCGGCTTCGCTCCTGGCCGACCTCACCGTGGAGGCCGGTCTGCCGCCCGGTGCCTTCAACCTGGTCCAGGGAATCGGTGCCGAGGTCGGCGCGGCCCTGACCGCCGATCCACGGGTACGGCGCATCAGCTTCACCGGCTCACCTGAGACAGCCCGGCACATCGGCGCGGCGGCTGCGGCCAACATCGTGCCGTTCACCGCGGAGCTGGGTGGCAAGGGTCCGCTCATCGTGTTCGCCGACTGCGACCTCGAAGCAGCCGCCGATCAGGCCGCCGCTCAGTACGAGGACTCGGGTCAGGTGTGCCTGGCCGGCACCCGCCTGCTGGTGGATGCGTGGGTACACGACGACTTCGTGGAGGCGTTGCGGGCCCGAACCGAGGCCCATGTGCTGGGCGACAGCCGCGACGATGCCACCACCATCGCCCCGATAGTCCACCCCGACCACCTGGCCAGGGTGGAGGGCTTCGTGGAGCGGGCCCGGTCCGCAGGCGACACCATCGTCTGGGGCGGCCGCCGCCGGTCAGGCTCCCTTCACTACGAACCGACCCTCGTCCAGCCCGCCTCCAACGATTCCGAGATCGTCCAGCGAGAGGTCTTCGGACCCGTGCTGACGATCCAGAGCTTCAGCACCGAGGCGGAAGCCGTCGAGTTGGCCAACTCCACCCGTTACGGCCTGTCAGCCATCGTCTACACCAACTCGGCGGAGCGGGCCGAACGGATGGGAGCCGCGGTGCGAGCCGGCATCGTCTGGACCAACACCTTCCTCGTCCGTGACCTAGCCGCCCCCTTCGGAGGCTGTGGCCTGTCCGGCATAGGCCGAGAAGGCGGCAACCACGCCCTAGATTTCCACAGCGACCTCAAAACCCTGATCCACGCCAACAACACCGCCGCGTAGGGCCCAAGCCAGAGGGTTAGAAGATTCGGCCTTCTATTCTGCTGGCGGCTAGCCATAGCTCTATGTCTTGGATGGCTTCGGCCATGGCTTGACCTATGAGGTCCAGCCGTCGGACTTGTTCGATGCGGTCGCGAACGCTCTCCAGCTCCCGTTTGGGCAGTAGCTGGCGCAGCAGGCCGCAGGCGTCCGCCAGGCAGATGATCACCACATCGCGTGGGTCCGGGATCTCGTCGCTGAGCAGCACCCCCAGGATGCGCAGCTTCACCTCGCGCTCCTCGGTGCCGTCGACCACCGGGTAACGCCTCGACCGGAAGACCCACAGAACCCGGCCCTCCTGCTGCTCGAGGATGCCTCGCTCGACAAGGCGAGACAGAGCCTCGTCGCGAATAGCTTCGCCGTCTCGGCCGATCTGCTCGATCCAGTAGCGGGCGTCGTGCTGCTCGCCGGCTGCTATCTGCTCCAGCGTGGGGTCCAGCAGGCTGTCGCCCACCGGCGTGGAGTCGATCAGGATCAGGTTGTCGGGGTCGGTGTCGATCCGGTTCTCCATGGACAGGTCCATCAGCACGGCCGCAGCCAGCGCGTGCTGCATCGACGTGGCCGGCACCGCCTCGAACCTGCCGTCCTCGTCCCGCAACATCAACAGGACGACCTCCTCTGCGAATCTCAACATGACGCCTTTTGTATCACACGACCGCCCGCCGAGCGCAGGCCCGGCGCACGATCCACGCCCGACATGCGATCGGCCGCCGCGAACACCCGAATCCCGCCGGGGTCCAGTCGACTCGGCGCTCAGAAGTCCTCGTCGAAGGAGACCTCGCCCTCCACGCCCACCTGATAGGCCGACACGGTGCGCTCAAAGAAGTTGGACAGCTCCTGCACGTCCTGCAGCTCCATGAACGAGAACGGGTTGCGGCTGCCGAAGCGCTTCCGCAGGCCGAGTTGCATGAGGCGCTGGTCGGCCACGTACTCCAGGTACGACCGGGTGTCGGCCACCGACATCCCGGGCACGCCCTCGCCCAGCAGGTCCGCCGCGAACTGGTGCTCGGCGTCCACCGCTTCGGCCAGCATGTTGCTGATGTCACGCTTCAACTCATCATCGAACAGTTCGGGCTCCTCGAGGCGCACCGTGCGGATCACCTCGAACGCGAAGTTCATGTGCATCGACTCGTCGCGGAACACCCAATTGGTGCCCGCCGCCAGGCCGTTGAGCAGACCCTTCGACCGCAGGAAGTACA
>JAJDZO010000211.1 GCA_022824605.1 Acidimicrobiia bacterium | reverse complement strand
GAGCTGGCCGGCCGACGAGACCTCTCGGGCGTGACCACCGTCACCGACGCCGCACAGGCGCTGCGCGCCGGCAGCACCACCAGCCGCGACCTCGCTGAGGCCAGTCTGGCCGCGGCGGCCGAGCTCGACGGCAAGCTGTCGGCGTTCGTGGTGACGGATCCCGACGGCGCGTTGGAAGCCGCCGACCGGGCCGACGAAGCCATCGCGGCGGGACGAGACCTCGGCCCCCTCATGGGGGTGCCCGTCGGGATCAAGGACATAGTCGATGTGGCTGGGCTGCCCACCCGGTGCGGCTCGCCCGCCTATCCCGAGACCCCGGCGACGACCGATGCCACGCTGGTGCGGCGCCTGCGCGCCGGCGGAGCGGTGATCGTGGGCAAGACCACCACCCACGAACTGGCCTGCGGCGTCTACAGCCCGCCGGCGTCGAACCCGTGGGATCTCAGCCGGATTCCAGGAGGATCGAGCGGCGGCTCGGGCGCGGCGGTGGCGGCCGGAATCGTGCCGGTGGCGATAGGCAGCGACACCGGCGGATCGATCCGCATCCCGGCGTCGTTGTGCGGCACGGTGGGGCTCAAGGCCACCTACGGGCGGGTGTCGCGTGCTGGCGTGGCCGCGCTCGCGTGGTCGCTCGATCACCTCGGGCCGCTCACCGCCACCGTGGCAGGCAGCGCCGCGGCCCTCGAGGTCCTCGCCGGACCGGACCCGCTCGACCCGTCGGCGTCGTCGAGGCCGGTGCCGCAGTACTCGCGCAGCCTGGACCGCGGCGTCGACACCCTCAGGATCGGGGTGCTCAGAGGCGCGCCGCTGGAGCCCATGCAGCCCGACGTCGCCGATACGTTCGAGTCGGCAGCCGACCTGCTCGCCAGCCAAGGCGCATCCCTGGTGAGCGTGGAGGTGCCTGAGCTGGACCACGGGCTGGCTGCCGAGTTCGGGATCCTCGCCCCCGAGGCCGCCGCCTACCACCGTGAGCTGCTGCGCACCCACTGCGACCGGATCGCCCCCTTCATCCGCACGCTGCTGGTAGGCGGCCTGATGATGGAGCCCGAGCATTACTTCAAGGCGCTGCAGGCCCGGCGGGCCATCGCGGACGGGATTCGCAGCGTCTTCAAGGCGAACGGGCTGGACGTGCTGACCACTCCGACCCTGCCCGCGACCGCCGCGCTCAAGAGCGACGACGACTTCGGTTTCGGCTCGGTCACCGAGCCGGTCGCCGTCGCATATGTGCGAACCACGGGTCCGTTCAACCTGTCGGGTCTGCCCGCGCTGTCGGTTCCCGCGGGCTTCGACCGGCACGGCCTGCCCATCGGGCTACAGATCGCAGCCGCGCCATTCGACGAGGAGATGGCGCTGCGGGTCGGCGCCTGTTTCGAAGCGGCCGCGGGCATCCGGGGCCGGCGGCCTGCCACCCACGCGTCAGGCTGAGCCAAGACCAGAGAGGACGTCTGCGATGCCCTTCGTCAACCTGCCCACCGGGATAGAGATGTACTACCAGGTCGAGGGAACCGGAGACCCCCTGCTGCTCATCATGGGCACGGCAGCCGATCACACCACCTGGGCCGCCCAAGTCGAGGCCTACCGGCACCACTACACGGTCATCACCTACGACGCCCGGGGCACCGGACGGTCCACCCAGCCGCCCGATGTAGGCGACTACTCGATGCGCATCCTGGCCGACGACGCGGCCGCGCTCTGTGACAGCCTCGGGGTGCAGCGAGCCCACGTCTCCGGCCTGTCTCTCGGGTCGGCCACCGCGCAGGAACTCGCGATCAACCACCCCGGCCTGGTGGCCACCCTGCAACTGCATTGCACCTGGGGCCGCTCCGACGAGTGGTTCATCCGCATGATCGAAACCAACGAGACCTACATCCTCCACGACGATCCCGCTGGGTACATCCGGACCGCTCTGCTGTGGGTGGCCAGCCCGACGTTCATCAACGACCAGCCGGAGGCCGTGGAGGCCTTCGAGCGGGGCTTCATCCTCGAGAACCCGCATCCGCCCTCCAAGGCCGGGATGCTCGGCCACTTCCACGCCGACAAGACCCACGACACGCTCGACCGTCTCGGAGCCATCGAGGTGCCCACCCTGATCACCTCGGGAGAGGTGGATTGGCAGGTGCCGACCCGCTACGGGCTCGAAGTGCAGCGGGCGATCGAAGGCTCGACCATGCACGTCTTCGGAGGCCCTCACTCCAGCCACATCGCATTCCATGAGATGGTGGCCGAGTGGAACGCCTTCACTCTCGGCTGGTTGGATCGCCAGTCTCGAATAGCGGGCTGAGCAGCCGTACTCGTGACCCCCAGGCGCCGGCGCCTCGACATCGAGATGGTGCGCCGCGGCCTGACCGGCAGCCGCACCGAGGCCCAGCGGCTCGTCGAGGAGCGGCGGGTGACGGTGGGCGGATCGGTGGCGGCCAAGGCGTCGCGCCTGGTCGACCCGGCCGAGCCCGTCGTGGTGAGAGGCGACCCGCCCCGCTACGTGTCCCGGGGCGGGCACAAACTGGAGGCCGCGCTGGCCGGATTCGGCATCGACGCGACCGGGTGTCGGGCCATCGACGTCGGCGCGTCAACCGGGGGCTTCACCGATTGCCTGCTGCAGCACGGAGCCGCGGCCGTGGTGGCCGTCGATGTGGGCCGCAACCAGTTGCACGAGCGCTTGCGGGCCGACCCGAGGGTGGCGTCGTTCGAGCGCACCGACGTGCGCGACGTCGCCGAGGCTGCCGTCGGCGGGCCGGCGCCTCTTGTCGTGGCCGACGTCTCGTTCATCTCGCTGCGCCTGGTCATGGCCGATCTCTGCCGGCTGGCAACCGCCGACGTCGTCGTGTTGGTGAAGCCTCAGTTCGAGGCGGGCCGGGCCGAAGCCGACCGCGGCCGGGGTGTCATACGCGATCCCGAAGTGTGGCGTCGGACCGTGCTTGAGGTTTGCCGCGCCGTTGTGGGCGCCGGAGCGGCCATCATGGGGGTCATGGTCTCGCCTCTGACCGGCGCCGAGGGCAACGTGGAGTTCCTGGTGCACGCCGACGTTCGCGCCGACGCAGCCGGACTGAGCGACCTCGACGGCACCGTCGAGGGGATCGTGGCCGGAGTCGGGGGAGTCTGAGACCGGTGGCGACCGTTGGTCTGATCGTGCATCGGGGCCGTCCAGAGGCCACCGCCGCGGCCCGTGAGCTGTCAGAGTGGTTGGCCGCCGAGGGTCATCAGGTTCGCATGCCGCCCGAGGAGGCCGCGGCCGCGTCGTGCCCCGATCTGGCCGTTGCACCGGAACGCTTCGCGGCGGGCCTGGACGCGGTCGTGACCCTCGGCGGGGACGGTTCGATCCTTCGCGCCGTCGAGCTTGTCGGCGAGTCGGGCGTGGCGATCCTCGGGGTCAACTTCGGCCGGATGGGCTACCTCACCGAGGTGGCACCGTCGGAGGCCCGCACCGCCATCGGTCGGATGCTGGCCGGCGACCACGGCATACAGGAGCGGATGCTGCTCACCGTGGAGTTCGACGCCCCGGCCGGCGGTGGGGGATCGGAACCGAGGCGGCAGTTCGCGTTGAACGAGGCGGTGGTGGAGCGCCCCGCCGCCTCGTATGCGCTGCGTCTCGGGGTGTCGATCAACGGCGAGCGGTTCAGCACCTACGCGGCCGACGGCCTGATCGTGTCCACCCCGACAGGCTCCACCGCCTACTCGCTGTCGGCGGGCGGTCCGGTGATCGATCCCGCCCATCGGGCCCTGCTGCTAACCCCGGTGTCGCCCCACATGCTCTTCGACCGCTCGATGGTGGTGGCCGCCGAATCCAGACTGCAACTGGAGGTGCTCTCGGATCGGGGCGCGGTGCTCTCGGTGGACGGCCGCCGGCTGGCCGAACTGCGTGAGCACGACGTGGTGGCCTGTTCGGCGTCGCCGCATCCCGCTCGTCTGGTGACCTTCGGCGCCCGGCGGTTCCATCAGGTGCTCAAGACGAAGTTCGGGCTCAATGACCGCTGAGGCGGCCTGCGAGGTTGCGCTTGCTGGCTGAACTGGCGGTGCGCGACCTCGGGGTGATCGAGGAGATGTCGGTGGTGTTCGGTGCCGGCATGACCGCGGTCACCGGCGAGACCGGCGCAGGCAAGACCCTGGTGGTGGGGGCCATCGACCTGCTCGTCGGTGGCCGCGCCGACGCGGCGCTGGTGCGGCCCGGGGCGTCGCAGGCCGAGATCGAGGGACGTTTCGTCACCGGCGACGCCGAGGTGGTGGTGCGCCGTGTCATCCCCGCCGACGGCCGTTCCCGGGCCTATATCGACGGCCATCTGGCCACCGTCGGCGCCCTCGGAGAGTTGGGTCGCGAGCTCATCGATCTGCACGGCCAGCACGCCCACCAGTCGCTGCTGCGGGGACGGGTGCAGCGAGCCGCCCTAGACGCGTTCGGCGCAGTCGACACGGTCGCGCTCCAGAACCTGGCCGACGACCTGCGAGCCATCGACGCCGCTCTCGGCGAACTCGGCGGCGACACCCGAGCCCGTCTCCGGGAGATGGACTTGCTGCAACATCAGCTCACCGAGATCGACGGCGCCGCCATCGCTGATCCCGACGAGGACGAGCGCCTCGACCGCCAGGAGTCGATGCTGGCCGATGCTGCCGCACTGCGAGAGGCCGCTGCCCGGGTGATCGCACTGCTCGGCGCCGACGGCTCAGTGGCAGACGGGCTGGGCACGGCCGAGGCTGTTTTGGTTGATCGTGAGAGCTTCGCCGACCTCGCCGGCCGCATAGCCGACGCGTCCGCCGAGATCGCGGACATCGCAACCGAGGCCAGGATCCGCGCCGAGGCCATCGACGACGATCCGGCCGCTCTGGCTGCGCTGCGCGACCGCCGGCAGTGCCTGGCCGATCTTCGGCGCAAGTACGGCTCGACGCTCGGCGATGTGCTCGACTTCCGGGGGCAGGCCGCCGAGCGGCTCGCACAGCTGGAGGCTCACGAGGATCGGGCCGCGGCGCTGGAGCGCCGACGGTCGGAGAGTTCCGAGCGTCTCGCGGCCGAGAAGTCCCGCGTGCTGGCCGAACGGGCCGCGGCCGCGCCCCGGCTGGCCGCCGCCGTCGAGGAACGGCTCGGTGAGTTGGCCATGTCCGGTGCCCGTCTCGCCGTCGCGGTGGACGGCGACGCGGGGGAGCAGGTCTCGTTCCGCCTCGCCGCCAACCGCGGCCACGACTTCTTGCCCCTCAACTCGGTGGCCAGCGGCGGCGAGTTGGCCCGCACGATGCTGGCGCTGAGGCTGGTGCTCACCGCCGGACCGCCCACGCTGATCTTC
>JAJDZO010000178.1 GCA_022824605.1 Acidimicrobiia bacterium | reverse complement strand
CGTTGAGGGCGGTGACGTCGGTGCCGTCGACGATGATGCTTCCCGCGGTGGGCTCGTAGAGCCGATTGACGCAACGAATGAGAGTGGACTTGCCCGAACCGGACAGGCCCATCACCACGAAGATCTCGCCTTCGGCCACATCGATGCTGGCGTCGTTCACGCCGACGACATGGCCGGTGCTCTCCCGGATGGCTTCCTTGGAATGGCCGGCCCGCAGCAGTTCGAGCGCTTCACCGTCGGGCTCGTCGCCGAATATCTTGGTGATATTCGCAATCTTGACCTTGGTCGCCATGCCTGCTGGTTCCCGACCCTTTCCCAGTGAGACGCCCGACACTACCCCTCTGGGCCATTCGGTGCGTCGAATCGCGGCGGTCGCATCCGCCGAAATCAGCTATTGCGTTCGTGAGGCGGCGCGGCTAGGAAGAGCGTCTGATGGCTTGGGGTTACGTCAGTCTCCGGGGTCCATCATTGCCAAGGTCCATCTAGGAGGAGACCGACACATGACCATATACCGCGGGCGCGCGCTAGTGGCCGTCCTGTTGGCGTTCGCGCTGTTGGCAGCAGCCTGCGGCGACGACGACGAGCCGACGACCACTCCGACGACCGCCGACGACGGCGCGGCAGCCGCCGCGCAGGCCGAGGCCGAAGCAGCCCAAGCCGAAGCCGACGCAGCCCGGACCGCCGCGGAGGACGCCGAGGCGGCCGCCGCCGAAGCCGAAGCCAGACTCGCCGAAGCCGAGGCGGCCGCCGCCGAGGCCAGCGCCGAACAGCAGGCCGAGGCTCAGGCCGCGGTGGAGGCAGCTCAAGCCGAAGCCGAGGCAGCCCAAGCTGCAGCCGAAGCGGCCGCAGCCGAAGCTGAGATGGCCGCCGCCGAGGCCGAGATGGCGCTCCCCGGTGAGGGCGTGAGCGTCACCATGGCTAGGGGCAACTGGGTCGAGACGAACTTCCAGAACTATGTCGTGCAGTTGCTCCTTGAGGAGCTCGGCTACGACGTGAGCGACCCCGAGGAGATCACACCGGCCACGTTCTACCCGGCGGTAGCCCAGGGCGACTTCGACCTCTGGGCGTCTTCGTGGCCGCTCAATCACACTCCCCTGCTGCAGGGTGAGAGCCCCGACGGCGGAACATTCGGCGACAACGCTCGATACATCGGCACGATGATGGCCTCCGGCGCGCTGCAAGGCCTTCTGGTCGACATTCCCAGCGTCGAGCAGTTCGGATTCAGCACGCTCGAAGAGCTGCTCGACAACCCCGACGCGGTCGCGCACTTCGACAGCGACGGTGACGGCAAGGCCGACATCAACGGCTGCGACGACGGATGGGGCTGCCAGAAGGTGATCAACGACACCATCGCCCAGAACGGCTGGGATGATCGCATCGCGCAGGTGTCGGCCACCCACTCGGCGCTGTTCGCCGAGTCTCAGGCGAGCTTCGAGACCGGCGGTCCCGTCTTGCAGTACGTGTGGACGCCCACCGCCTTCGTCGGCAAGCTCGTGCCCGGACGGGACGTGATGTGGCTCGCCATCGAGCCCGGCCAAGCCCTAGAGGGCCAGGACGGGGTCTCCGCGGTGGGCGATGCCTGCACCAACGACCCGTGTACGACCATGTTCACTCCCTCGGACATCGTGGTGACCGCCAACAACGACTTCCTGGCGGCCAACCCGGCGGCAGCTTCGATTCTCGAGAGCTTCGAGATCGACCCGCTAGCGGTGGCGGTGCAGGCCGTGGCCATCGATGCGGGGGCCAACCCCAACGATGACATGGCCGCCGCGGCCGCCCAATGGATCGCCGACAACCGCGACACCATCGATCCGTGGATCGAGGCTGCGCTCGCCGCAGGCTGAACCATCGACTGATCGACTGATCACAACACGCTGAACTGGTAGGGCGGGGCTCAGGTCCCGCCCTACCAGCGTTGTAGAGGAGGCGCTGGTTGGCTGTCACCGCGACTGCGGCCCCATCGCAGAATCGGCTGCAGGCCGAACTCGACCGGCGCCGGCGGCGTCTGCGCGCACCCGAAGTGGTTATGCAGCCCGCGATGATGGGCGCGGCCCGCCTGACGCGCTACAGCTTCAGCCGCACCATGCTGCGCCGGGCCGTGCGTGAGGGCTGGACTGCTCGCCGGACCCGCTTCGAATGCGACGCCGACGGTCGCGGCGAGTCGGTATACGAAATCGATGCCGAGGGCCACACGCTCAGCTTCGTAGCGTTCACAACGACCATCGACGAGTCCGAGCACACCGATCGGGTGATCGCCGAGCGGTGGGAGATCGCGGGTGCGCTGGTCGAAGGCGAGCCCAGCGGCGAGTTTCTTGACGAGTTGCGGCGCCAGGTGCCACGCCAGGAGGCGGGACGGTTCGATCCCCGGGTGCTGGTTCTCACTCGGGGCAATCGCAGCGTGCGTTTCTTCGACTACCTCATCGATGTGCTCGCCGGGGGCTCGCAGCCCGACCCCGACTTGGTGGCCGACGCGGGCTACATCGTGCGCAGCACCGCGTTCTACGCCAACGGCAAGTACGGGATGCGGTCCTTCGAGGGATACCCCGACGGTCATCCTCTCGCGGTTGCGTACCGGGCGCAGTTCGTGTGCGCAT
>JAJDZO010000342.1 GCA_022824605.1 Acidimicrobiia bacterium | reverse complement strand
AACTCCGTCGGCGCCGCCCAGGCGTCGGGCCGCGGCCACGGTGGCGTCGGCGTCGGTCAACCCGACCACCACCCCGCCGACATCCGTCTTGTGGGCCGAGCCGGTGGCCTTGACCACGACCGGATACCCGATCTCTGCCGCCGCAGCCCCCGCCCGGTCCGCGTCCACGACCATGCCGGCGGGCACCGCAACGCCGGCCTCGGCGAGTCGCTGCTTGGCCTCGTGCTCCAACAGGACGGTGCCGCCACAGCCGTCGCCTGTCACACCCCTTCCGTACGGTCGCTCCGGCCCGGATCCAGCCTCGGGGCCGGGTCCGTGCGAGCGGCGACGAACGGAGGAGGACCATGCATCCAACGACGAATGCAGTGGCTGTGACGGACCAAGCAGGCTCGCGGCGGGTGTGCAGTGGCGAGTCTGCGATCCCCAGGCCGCGGCCGCCTCAAGCGCGGAGAGGGCGTTGTCGATGTCGCCGCAGGTGGCCAGACCCAACTCGGCGGCCCGGACGCGGGCCTCCTCCGGCAGGTTCTCGGCCATCGAGGCCGTCACCACACCAGGCATGCGGGCCGCGGAGCAGGCCTCGCCGAAGGCTCTCAGGGTGGGCCACCAGCGCAACCGGTCGAGCCCCTCCGCGGGGAAGTCAAGCACCAAGAGCGCCGCATTGAAGGGTGCTGTCAGCCCCGACTCATCGCCGTTGCCGACTGCTTGCACCGTCGCCGGCCCGGACACGGCTGGGTCGAGCCCAACAGCGGCATCGAACGTTGCTTCCATCTCCGAGTCGCTGATCTTGCCGGCTGGGTGAACCGTCGCCGGCTCGCCCGCCAGCGCAGCGTCGAGGCCGAGAGCGGCACGGAAGCATCCGGCCAGACGGTCCTCGTCGCCCCAGATGAACGTCTGGTAGTCGAGCGGGTTGGTGACCGCGACCCGGCCGTCGAGAGCCGCCGCCACCCGGTCGCCATGATCGGGCTCGAACGGCGGGAATCGAAGGGCGCGCCCCCGGGCACGGTCGGCGACCAGTGCCGCCTCACCACCGGAGCAGCTCAACGACACCAGCCGGGCGCCTGTCAGCGGTCCGACAGCGCACAGGACAGCCAGCGTGTCGAGCAGTTCGGGCACGGTGTGAACACGGTGGATGCCCAATCGGTCGAACAATGCGACGTAGGCGGCGTCATCGCCTACCAGCGAGGCCGTGTGGGTGACGGCGATGGCGCCGGAGGCCTCCGACGCTCCCAGCTTCAGCACCACCACCGGCAGACCCCGGCGACGAGCCGACGCCGCAGCCGCGACGAAGCGCTCGACGTCGTCTATGGCCTCGATGCACAGCCCGACCCCGGTGACGGCACCGTCAGCGGCCATGGCCTCGAAGACTTCCGACACACCCACGTCGGCCTGATTGCCCAACGTGACCACCCAGGCGACGTCGAGGCCGCGGCGCTGCATGGTGATGTTGACCGCGATGTTGCCGCTCTGGCTCAACAGCGCCACGCCCCGGCTACAACGGGCCAACCCGTGGACGTCGGGCCACAACGCCGAGCCGGTCACCGCCGACAAGATGCCGTAGCAGTTGGGCCCCAGCAGGGGCATTCCTGCCGCCGCGTCTGCCAGTTCGGCTTGGAGCGCCGCTCCGGGCTCGCCGGTCTCCGCGAAACCCGAGGCGTGACACACGGCGGCACCCGTGCCTTGAGCGGCCAGTTGGCGGACCACCTCGACGGTGGCGTGGCGGTCCACACCCACGAAGGCGGCGTCGGGGCCGGCCGGCAGCTGCTCCACCGAGGCGAAGGTCGGCAGGCCGCGCAGATTCCGGTGTCGGTTGACGGCCCACATTTCTCCCGCGAAGCCGAAGTCGCGGCAGGCGTCGATGGCCAGTTCGGCGGCCGCACCTCCGACGAAGGCCAGCGACTTGGGCCGCAGCAGCCGGTCGAGCCGTCCCGTCACGTCGGTGGCTGCTTCACGGCCGGTCAGCAACCGAGGGGGCGCAACATGTCGATGCCTTGTCCACGATCAGTCGCGCCTCGACTCACGGCGAGTCAGCAGCCGAGGGGGCGCAGCATGTCGCGCGAGACGATGTGGCGTTGGATCTCGCTGGTGCCGTCCCAGATGCGGTCCACCCGGGCGTCTCGCCAGATCCGCTCAAGCGGTAGCTCGTCCATCAGGCCCATGCCGCCGAGGATCTGTATGGCCTCATCCGACACGAACTGCAGCATCTCGGTGGCCGACAGCTTGGCCATGGCCGCGTCGGCGTCGGTCATCTCGCCCCGCGCCGATAGCCACGCGGTCCGGTAGGTCATCAACTCGGCCTCGAGCAGGCGAGTGCGCATGTCGGCCAGCTTGAACGACACTCCCTGGAACCGTCCGATGCACTGCCCGAACTGCTCACGGTTGGCGGCCCAGTCGAGAGCCACCGCCAGGGCCCGGTCGGCCCGTCCCAGACACACGGCGGCCACCTGCAGGCGGGTGCTGCCCAGCCATTCGGTGGCCACATCGAAGCCCCGGTGCTCCTCTCCGAGCAGCTTCGACGCGGGAACCCGAGCGTTGTCGAAGTTGAGGATGAAGTTGTGGTAACCCCGGTTGGAAACGCAGTTGTAGCCCGGTACGCGCTCGACGCCGGGCGTGTCGAGGTCCACCAGCAGCGACGAGATCAGCTTGCGTGCGCCCCGCGGCGTGTCCGCGGTGCCGGTGGCCGCGAACAGGATCACGTAGTCGGCCACATCGGCGTGGCTGATGAAGTGCTTGGTGCCGTTCACCACGAAGTCGTCGCCGTGTCGCTCGGCCCGGCAGGTCATGCCCCGCAGGTCGGACCCGGCGTCGGGTTCGCTCATGGCCAGGCACTCCACCCGCTCGCCCCGCACGGTGGGCAGCAGATACTCGTCGATCTGGTCGCCGGTGCAGGCCCGCAGGATGTTCGATGGGCGAGCCACGATGTAATGCAGCGCGTAGGCGGTCCAGCCGAAGGCCCGCTCGGCCATGGCCAGGGTCAGGTCGTCGAGTCCACCGCCGCCGAGTTCGACGGGCATGTTGGCCGCGTACAGGCCTGCTCCGATGGCCTTGTCGCGGATCTGTTCAGCCAGTTCGGGCCGTAGCCGGCCGGTGCGCTCCACTTCCTGTTCGTGAGGGACAAGCTCGCGCTCCACGAAGGCGCGCACCGTGTCGACCACCATCTGTTGGGATTCGCTGATCGAGAAGTCCACGCCTGCTCCTAGCGTTCTCAGTCGCCGGATCGGCGAGAGCGGAGGGCCATGCCGCCCCCGGATTGTGGCGGTTCGGGCAGGGCCGCATGGGCGGCGGTGACCGCGGCCACCGCGGCTGCGGGCCGCGGCAGCAGCGGCGCACTGCGACCTGCGGCGGTGTCGACGTGGACCAGCATCTGCTCGCCGGTGCACACCAGCTCGCCGTCACGGTGCATGGCGTGGAAGACGTGCAGCCGCTTGGCGTCGCTGCCGAGCACCTGGGTGGTGACGTTCAACTGCTCGCCCAACGCCGCTTCTGCGAGGTGGTGGAGGTGGGTCTCGACCGTGTAGCAGGAGTGCCCGCCGCGGCGGTAGGCCTCGTCGATGCCCAGGTAGCGGAACAGGGCGTCGGACGCCCATCCGAACGCCGCGAGGAAGGCCCACTCGGTCATGTGGCCGTTGTAGTCGATCCAGTCGGGCTCCACCACGGCCCGATAGAGGGCCAGGGGAGCCGCGATCTCAGCACCCGGCGTCCACGGCTCAGACTCGGCGGCTGCCTTGGCGTCCAGGATCCGGGACTCGCGCTCGGCCACCAGCCGGCCGGCACCTTGGCCGCTGGGTCGCAGCGCCCGCATCACCGCGAGCAGGCAGTCGTCGCGCTGTCGCTCCAGTTCGGCGATGGTCCGGTCGCCGGCCTGGTCGTCGCAGCCCTTGGCCATGGCCTCGATCAGATCGTCGTTCAACTCGGGCGCCTGCAGCCGGGTCCACGGCAGCTTCAGCGCGGGACCGAACTGGCTCAGCATGTGACGCATCCCGCCCTCGCCCCCTGCCAGATGGAAGGTGAGGTTGGTGCCCATGGCCGCCCAGCGCAGACCGGGGCCGTAGACGATGGAGTCGTCCAGTTCGGCGGTGGTGGCGACGCCTTCGTTCACCAGATGCAGGTTCTCGCGCCACAACGCTTCCTGCAAGCGGTCAGACAGGTAGCCCTCGACCTCGTTGCGCACCACCAGCGGATGCATCACCAGATCGTCGTAATGGGCGATGGCGCCAGCAACGGCCTCCTGCGACGTGGCTTCGCCGGGCACCACCTCTACCAGGGGAAGCAGGTAGACGGGATTGAACGGGTGGCCGATGAGCAGCCGTTCGGGATGGTCGAGCCCGTCGGCCAGCCGGCTGGGCAGCAGCCCCGACGAACTGCTGGCGATCACGGTCGTCGCCTCGGCTGCGCCGTCCAGCCGCCGCAACAGCGATTGCTTGACGTCGGTGTCCTCGGGGGCGCTCTCCTGAACCCAATCGGCTGAGGCGGCAACCTCCTCGGCACTGCCGGCCCACCGCAAACGGGTCGGATCGGCCCCCGGAAACAGCCCGAGCCGGATCGCCGACGGCCAGGCCCGCTCGATAGCGGCCCGGAGCCGATCCTCGGCACCGCCAGCAGGATCCCAGGCCACCACATCGTGCCCCCGGGCCAGGGCTCGCACCGCCCATCCCGACCCGATCACTCCGGTGCCCGCCAGCCCGATGGTCCTCGATGTCACCGCACCCTCCCTCCCGGCTTTGACGGTGCCCCGACCGCCGGATTCCGGTGCCGGTCACGAGCGGAATTATCGCATGGTTCAAACCGTCCGCCGCCCGGGACCGGGTCTGGAGCATGCGTGGGTTCAGCCATGACCGGCGGTGTCATCTCCGACCGGCCAGACAAGGACCCTGAAGGCTCCCAGGCCGTTCGGATCAAGCAGCGCTTCTGCCTCGCTCAAGCGGCTGCGAGCTCGGAGAGCGTCCAGGTCGCCGATGCCGGACCGCTCGGCCCAGGCTGCCCGGCCCTCGGCCACCAGTTCGTCGATGCCGTAGCGCCTCAGAAACTCGGCCTGCGTAGTGACTTCGGCGCGGTGCTCGGCCTGCACCTGATCCAATGCCACATCCGCGGTGATGTCGCACGACCCCGGATCGGCCAGCCACCAGGAACCGTCGTCGTGGTCCCGGTGGGTGCGCAGCCAGCCCAACCCGGCCGCAGGATCATCCGACCGACCGGCCCGCTCCGCCAGCACCCGAGTCTCTGCGCCGTAGTCGAAGGCGACGATCCGGCCCCGACCGAGTACCCGGCGGGCTTCGGCCACCCAGTTGCGGGCAGCTCGCTGGACCGGCACGCGTGTCCCAGCCGCGACCTCCGGCAACCCGGCGACAAACTCCGGGGACGCGGGTACCGCGACCAGCGAGAAGCGGCCGCGTGCGCCATCCTCGACGGTGACCCGCAGCTCCTCCCAGCCGTCCGCGGTGCGACAGACCACGTCGAAGGGCAGGTTGTCCAGCAACTCGTTGGCCACCACCACACCCGCAGACGCCCCTTCAGGCACTGCATCTGAGACCCGGGCCACACTTGCGACTGAAGGGTGCCCGGGATGCGAGGCCCGCTGCGCGGGCGACACCTCCACCAGCACCAGCCGCAGCGCGCCCGAAACCATGCATGCCGGCTCGGCGGCCAGGATCGAGCGGGCCAGCGTGCCCGGCCCCGCGCCCCAGTCGATCACAGGGAACGGATCGGGCTCGCCCAGCTCAGCCCACCACCGGTCTAACGCCCGCGCCAGCACCGCGCCGAACAGCGGCCCCACCTCCGGCGCAGTCAGGAAATGTCCCGAATGTCCTCCGGCCCGCCCCCCGCCAGCCCGCATGTAGAACCCATCATCAGGGTCGTACAGGCAAGCCTCCACATACTCCGACACAGCCATCGGCCCCCGCTCCCCGATCCGAAGCGCAATCCGGCCAGCAAGCGACTCACCGCCAGCACCGCCAACCTCGGTCTTCAAGGAGGACGGCAATGCAATCACACTCGCGCGGTCGGTGAGCGCTGCCTCCGGACGCAGAAGGCGACGGGGCCCCGCTGCTTGCCACGGAGGCTCGCCGGCACGTGCGTCCCGAGTGTCAGCCGGGGAGGGCGGTTATGAGGGTTACGTCGGTGAAGTGGCCCACCCATTGGGGGAGGATTCCGAAGGCGAGGGTGGCCGCGCCGGTGAGGACCAGGGCGGCCGATACCGAGGTGGGGGGCTTGATCGGGGTGGCGGTGTCGAAGGCGGCGGACTCGGGCGGGACCTCAACCCACATGTGCGAGGCGATGCGGGCGTAGTAGTAGAGCGCGATCACCGAGTTGACGGCCACGACCACGCCCAGGGCCACGCCCCATGGGGTACCCGGCGAGATCAGGGCCAGCACGATCTCGAACTTGGCGAACCAGCCGCCCAGCGGCGGGATCCCGGCCAAAGCCATCAAGAAGATCGTCATGGCTACGGCCAGGCCCGGCGAGTACCGGAACAGGCCCTTGTAGGTGTCGATCTCAGCCGACGCGGTGCGGCGGGCCACCGCGATGATCACCGCGAAGGCGCCCAGGTTCATGGCTGCGTAGATGGCCAGGTAGGTCACCACCGACGACAAGGCGTCATCGGCGGTGGCCAGCGACTCCCCCGCCACCGCCAGCGGGGCCAGCATGTAGCCGGCCTGCGCCACCCCCGAATAGGCCAGCAGGCGCACCAGGTTGGTTTGGCGCAGCGCCATCAGGTTGCCGCCGAACATCGACGCGGCCGCCAGGGCCCACATCAGCGGCTGGTACACGTCGGCGCGCCCCCAGAAGCCCACGAACACCAGCGACAGCAGGGCCACGAACCCGGCCGCCTTGGACGCCACCGACAAGAAGGCGGTCACCGGCGTGGGCGCGCCCTCGTAGGTGTCGGGCGCCCAGGTGTGGAACGGGAAGGCCGAGACCTTGAAACCGAAGCCGACCACCACGAAGATCACGCCCAGCGTCACCACCGCCAGCGGCGCGCCGTCGCCCGATATCGCCGCGTCGATGTCGGCCAGCATGGTGGAGCCGGCCGCTCCGTACAGCAGCGACATGCCGTAGAGCAGCACCGCCGAGGCGAACACCCCCATCAGGTAGTACTTCAAGCCGGCCTCGTTGCTGCGCAGGTCTCGCTTGCGCCAGGTGGCCATCAAGTACGCCGGGATCGACAGCAGCTCCAGGGCCACGAAGATCGTGACCAGGTCTCGGGCCGAGGCCATCACCACCATGCCCAGCACCGCGGAGAGCAGCATCTGGTAGTACTCGTTCTCCCAGTAGTCGCCCTCGGCGATGTAGTTGGTGGACAGCAGCACCACCACGTAGCCGGCCAGCAGGAACACGGCCTTCATCACCAGCGCGTAGTCGTCCACCACGTAGGCGCCCCAGAACGTGGAGCGG
>JAJDZO010000343.1 GCA_022824605.1 Acidimicrobiia bacterium | reverse complement strand
ACATCATCGACCCCGACGACGACGACTGGCTCGAGCAGGTCCACGCCCTCACCGGCGGGCGGCAGGGCGCCGATGTGGCCTTCGAGTGCGCCGGCGTGCCCTACTACCTCGACCGCTGCATGGCCGGTCTGCGCCGCTACGGCACGATGTACTCGCTGGGACACGACGAGGGCTCGGTGCTCTACTCGCTGAGCATCCTCAACGACCTGATGGAGCGCCACATCAACTGGACCGGAGGCCACGACGTGCGCCACCGTGACCGTGACGGCCTGTTGAGAATGCTGTGCGACCCGCGAGTGCAGCGCTGGATCGACACCGTCGTCACCCACACGTTCCCCATGAGCCAGGCCGGCGAGGCCCTCGAGATCACGCTCACCAAGGAGTGCGGCAAGGTCTACCTGCTCCCCCAGGAGTGAGGGCCGCGGACATGCTGTGCGGCCGAATAGTGGGTGGCGACCCAGTATCATGCGCTGCGGTGGCCGTGCAGTCCTCGCACGCGCCAGAAAGTCCGAGTTCGAGCCATGAACATCGACGAGTTGATCAAGTCCCAGACCCTGGAGGGCAAGGTGGCCATCGTCACCGGGGCCTCCCGGCCCAACGGCCAGGGCCGGGCCATCTCCAAGGCGCTGGCGGTGCGGGGCGCCAAGCTGGTGATGACCGACCTCGAGGGCGACGATCCTCGCTACAACTACGAGGGGCTCGGTGTCGGTTCCGGTGCGGAACTGGCCGAGGCCGTCGAGGCGGTGAAGGCGCTCGGAGCCGAAGCCATCGGGGTGACGGCCGATGTCACCGACAAGGTCCAGATCGACAGGGTCGTCGCCGCCGCCCTAGACGCCTTCGGCGGGGTCGACATTCTCGTCAACAACGCCGGGTCGATGCATGGTGACTTCATCGCTGACACCACCGATGAGATGTGGGACGCCTCATACCGGGTCAATCTCAAGGCACCGGTAGATTTCGCGGCCGCGGTTGTGCCCCACATGCGCGAGCGCGGCGGCGGCTCGATCGTCCAGAACACATCGGTGGCCGGACTCGTCGCGTTCGCGGGGGGAGGCTGCTACAGCGGTACCAAGCACGGCGCGGTCGGCATGGCGAAGGTGATGGCCGAGGAGTTCGGCCCCGACAACATTCGGGTCAACGCGGTGTGTCCGGGCAACGTGTGGACCGACATCAGCCGGCGCGAGGCCGAACTGTTCACCGAGCGTGGTTTCGCCGAGAGCCCTGAAGCGTTTGTCAAGGCCCTGGAGAGTATGGCCAGCCTTCCTGGCCGTTACGCCGCCCCCGAAGACATCGCGGAGGCGGTCGCCTTCCTCTGCACCCCCGGCGCCAAGTTCATCACCGGCACGACCCTGCGAGTGGACGGCGGCATAAGCATCGTCGGCGCCTGAACGAGAATGTCGGTCAGGGGCCGAGCCGCCGGCGAGGCTCACCGCGATATCGCTGCGGCGGTGGTGGGCTGCATGCCGGCGGCTATCCCCACCGCTTCGGCGCTCAGCGGTAGGCGTGCTCGGTGATCATCCCGGTGAGGTGCATCGCTCGCAGTACCGGCTTGTTTGACGCCTCGGCCACCAGCGCCCGATGGTGCTCGGTGTAGGCCATGCAGTCCATCACGATCACGTCCACGCCTTCGGCGGCCAGCGACCGGGCCACCTCGGCGTACTGGTCGTCGCTGAAGACGGTGTCCTCGCCCGGCACCTGCGGGGCGGCGTAGCGGGCGTGGATCTCCAGCCCGCGGCGTTCGCCCAGGGCCAGCCAGTGCTGGATCTCCTCCTTCATAGCCGCCTCGACGGGCTGCATCACCCCGATGGAACCGGCTCCCCCGGCGACGGTGGCCGCGGTGTCCTCGAGAATCGTGTATGGGGTCACCACGCCGGCCATGGCGTCGAGTTCGGACCAGGGGAGCGTGCAGCAGATCATCACCGCGTCGCAGCCGTCGTCCAGTAGGCGCTTCGCCTGCCGCTGCAACCCCTCCAGCACGACCTCGCGGGTGATGTTCACCGTCGATCCGTCCTCGAGGATCTCCGCGTACGAGTTGGGCTCCACCCCCTCCGACAGGGCCCGCAGCTCATCGTCGCTCATACCGTCCTGAGAGCCGCAGACCACCAGGTCCGCCTCAAGGTCGAGGTGCTCCTCGACGAAAGCGATCATCTCTGGGTCAGATCGGTAGGGCACCAACACCCCGATTGTCGTCATGGGTCTTTCTCCTTGCTCAACTCTGCTTGTGTGGGCTACAGCCCTGGTGCCATGCCGCCTGATATCGGGACGGTTACGCCGGTTAGGTAGCGGCCCTCGGGACCGACCAGGAAGGCCACCACGCCGGCCACCTCCTCGGGTTCGCAGGAGTAACCGAGCGGGATCAAGCTGACCTCCAGCTCTTCGGCCTCCTCGTAGGACAGGCCGTGCAAGTCCATGTGCATCTCCATGACCCGGGCGTGCAGTTGGGTCCTGACCGAGCCCGGGCAGATGGCCACGCAGCGGATGTTGTCGGGGCCGAACTCCAGCGCGATGGCCTTGGTCAGCCCGATCACGGCATGCTTGCTGGCGGTGTAGGGCGGCGGTATGCCGGCCATGGCGCCCAGCCCCGACATCGACGAGTTGTTGACGATCACCCCGCCGTCGGCAGCCTGCATGTGGGGGATGACCGCGCAGCTGAACCGGTTGACCCCCATGAGGTTGACAGCAAGGGTCTGCGACCAGATCTCCTCGGAGTTCTCCAGCAGTTGGTGGCTTCCGATCCCCACGCCTGCATTGTTGACCAGGATCTCGGGCGGTCCCAGCTGTTCGACGACCTCGGCCACGCAGGACTGCACCGAATCACCGTCGGTGGCGTCGGCATTCACGGCCACGGCCCGGCCGCCCGAGGCCACGATGCCGGCCGCCCGCTCGGCCAGTTCGCCGGCCGTGCGCTCGAGGTCTACCAGGGCCACCGCCGCACCCATCGACGCGAGCTTGGCGGCCACCGCCGCACCCATGCCTCGCGGATGGGAGGCGCCCGTGACGATGGCGGTCTTGCCTTCAAGGCTCATGTGAACGGCCTC
>JAJDZO010000371.1 GCA_022824605.1 Acidimicrobiia bacterium | reverse complement strand
GTGCTGCTCGACGTGATGCTGCCCCGGTTGTCGGGGATCGACGTTTGCCGCCGCATCCGCGCCAGCGCCGACACGCCGGTGATCATGGTCTCGGCCCGCCGCGAGGAGATCGACACCGTCGTCGGGCTGGAGGTCGGTGCCGACGATTACGTGGCCAAGCCCTACCGGGTGCGGGAGCTGGTCGCCCGGATGCGCACGGTGATGCGCCGCAGCCAAGCCAGGCCGGTCAACTCGTTCGATAGCACGGTCGAGATGCAGATCGGAGACGTCGCACTCGACCGCGACCGCCACGAAGTGACCATCGGCGACCAGCCCCAACGCCTCCCGCTCAAGGAGTTCGAGGTGCTGGCCCTGCTGATGGAGAACGCCGGGTTCGTGGTCAGCCGCCAAACCCTCATCGACAGGGTCTGGGGGTTCGACTATGTGGGCAACACCAAGACCCTCGACGTGCACATCAAACGCCTGCGCGCCCGCATCGAGCGAAACCCGGCCGAACCCGAGCGCATCGTCACCATCAGAGGCCTCGGCTACAAGTACGTAGCGCCCTGATACCTAGCGCCCTGATACCTGACCGCCTGGTACCTAGCCCGCTGATGCCTGACCCCATGGTACCTAGCGCCCTGATACCTGACCGCCTGGTACCTAGCGCCCTGATGCCTAGCCCCCTGGTACCTAGCGCCCTGATGCCTGACTCCCTGGTGCCTAGCCCGCTGATGCCTAGCCCGCTGACATCCCGCCGTCATGACCAACTCGAAGAGGACCGCGGCCCCAACACTCGCCATGCAAGCGTCGGCACCTTGAGCATGACGCGAGCATGACGCGAGCATGACTCCGGCATGACCACGATGCGAACTTGGGTGGCGGGGGCCCGGCCTCGCACCCTCAGCGCGGGGCTGGTGCCGGTAGCCGTCGGCACGGCCGTCGCGGTGGGGGAGGGATCAGCGACTGCGTGGTGGCGGGCCGCGGTGGCACTGGTGGTGGCGATGGCGCTGCAGGTGGGCGTCAACTTCGCCAACGACTACTCCGACGGCGTTCGCGGCACCGACGACTCCACCAGGATCGGCCCCCGCCGGCTCGTCGGTTCGGGACTGGTCGAGGCTCGCCGGGTGAAGTGGGCCGCGTTCGGCGCGCTCGGAACGGCCGCCGCCGCCGGTGCGGTACTGGCCGCAACCGTGGGCTGGGAACTGCTGGTGGTGGGAGTGCTGTGCCTGGCGGCGGGATGGGCCTACACGGGCGGCCCCCGGCCCTACGGCTACCGGGGGCTGGGCGAGGTGTTCGTGTTCGTGTTCTTCGGGCTGGTGGCCACCGCTGGAACGACCTACGTGCTGCTGGAACGGCTCGACTGGTTGGCGGTGCTGTGTGGCGTGCCGGTCGGATTGTGGGCGGTGTCGCTGCTGATGACCAACAACCTGCGCGACATCGACGGCGATGCCGCTTCGGGCAAGCGAACTCTGGCCGTGCGCCTCGGGGATCGTCGCACCCGTCTCGCCTACATGGCTGTGATGGAGGGCTCCTACGCGGCGACGCTCGTCGCCTCGATCACGGGCCGAGCCGCCGCGGCTGCGGTGGTGGGCGCACCCTTCGCGGTGGGCGCGGTGCGCCGCGTTCTGCGGGGAGCGTCCGGCTTCGACTTGATTCCGGTGCTGGGCCTGACCGCCCGAGTCCAACTCGTCTCGGGCCTGGCCATGGCAGCCGGGATCGCGGTCACATAGTCGCGGTCACCTAGTCGCTGTCACGTAGTCGCGGTCACCTAGTCGCTGTCACATAGTCGCTGTCAACTAATCGCCGTCACATAGTCGCTGTCACCTAGTCGCTGTCACATAGTCGCTGTCAACTAATCGCTGTTACATAGGCATGGACTCGTAGCCTGGGCGTTGTCGTTTATGAGCCGAGAATCTGATGGGAGCGCTGTCCGATCATGAGCCGTGAGATTGTCGTTGCCCACCTCGACGCGTTGGGCGTTGCCTACGAAGTGGTCGAGTGCGATCCCGACTTCGCCGACACCGCTCAGTTCGGTGAGCGCTACGGGTATTCGATGGACGCCTCGGCCAACGCCATCTGCGTGGTCGGAAAGTCCGCCGAGAGGCCGATGGCGTGTTGCGTGGTGCTGGCCTCCACCCGGCTCGACGTGAACGGGGTAGTGCGTCGCCGCCTCGGCACTCGCAAGGCCTCCTTCGCCGACGCGGAGGCCACCGTGGAGCGCACCGGCATGATGATCGGTGGCGTGACCCCGTTCGGTCTGCCGGCCGACCTGCCGGTGTGGATCGATGCCCGGGTCATGAGATGCGACCAGGTGATCGTGGGAGGCGGCTCGCGGGACTGCAAGATCCTGTGCCCGCCCGCTTCGCTGCTGGCCGTCGACGGTGCCGAAGTGGTCGACGACCTGGCCAAGATCCCGAACGCGTAGACGCAGGGCGGCATCACGCCGCGGCAGGGACCCCGTTCAGGCGCGGGTGGCGGTGATCAACTGGGCGATGCCCCCGGTGAGATGGCGGTGGCGCACATCGGTGAACCCAGCGGAACTCAATCCGTCGAGCAGTGCCTCCCGCGGCGGCAGGTACGCGACCGACTCTGGCAGGTAGCGGTAGGCGTCCCTGTCTGACAGCGCCGCGCCGATCAGCGGAACGACCCGGCCGAAGTACAGACCATGCCCCCAGCGCAGTACCGGATTGGCGGGGGAGTCGACCTCCAGCAGCCCGACCCGTCCGCCGGGGCGCAGCACCCGGGCCAGCTCTGCGAACAGCGGCGGGATGGCGGTGAGGTTGCGCAGCGCGAATCCGCACGTCGCGCCGTCCAGCGCGGCGGCCGGCAGCGGCAACTCCAGCACATCGGCGTTGACCAGCGGGGAGCCGTCCGCTCTTGTGGGCGCAGCCTGCAACATGCCCATCGAGAAGTCGAAGCCGATAGCGCGGTGATGGCCAAGCCTGGCCAGTTCCCGGCAGAAGTCACCGGTGCCACAAGCCAGGTCGCCAACCACCGATCCCGCGGGCAGGCCCAGTTCCCGCACGGCCCGACGCCGCCAGGCCACATCGAGCCGAAGGGTCATGATGCGGTTCACCAGGTCGTAGCGGGGCGCGATGGCGTCGAACATCTCGCGCACAGCCCGGCGCTTGGCTGCGCCCGAAGGCAGGTTGCTCACTTGCGGGCGCGCTTGGGCCAGTTCCGCTGGTAGTTGCGGCTCATGGGGTGAACCAGCAAGGCCAGCAACGCGATGTCGAACAGGAAGCTGATCCCGCCCTGCCAAAGCCAGCGGGGGCTGTCGACGAGAACGTACGCCACCCGAGCCAACAGGGGGATCGCGGCCGCGACCACGCCGAGCTTGTAACCCCAGCGCTGCTCGTTGGCGATGCCGTAGGCGCCGGCCAGCTTGCCCGCGGCGACCACCATTGTGTAGCTGCTCAACGACCGGCCGAAGATCATCCCGGCCACGATCGAGAGACCCCCTTGGAAGTACATCAGCAGCTGAGCAAGGTACAGCGTCTGGGGTTGGTAACGATTGACCCAGACCTTGTTGTTCATGGAAACAGTATGCAGGCTCGGCGGCGCGGGCGGCTGCTCAGTTAGGCGTGTGTCGGTAGGCGCGGTCGGTGTGGTGGTGCTTGAAGCCGATGCGACGGTAGACGGCGTTGGCGGGATGGTTGTCGGACTCGACGTACAGCATCCCCACGCCGAGCCCGCGCGCTGAGAGCCATTCCAGGCCGGCCAGGGTCATGGGCCGGCCCAGGCCCCGGCCCGCGAAGTCGGGGTCGACTGCGATCACATAGATCTCGCCCAGTGGGGGATCGTGATCGGCGTGGACCTTGGTCCAGCAGAACCCGGCCAGCCTGTCCTCACGATGGTGCAGCCGGAAGCCGTCGGCGTCGAACCAGGCCTCAGCCATGCGGTTGCGGACGTCTTCGGCGGTCAGACCGCCCTGTTCGGGATGCCAGTGAAACGCCCGGTTGTTCACCGACACGAACTCGTCGAGATCGTCGATCCCGAACGCCCGTGTCTGTAGCCCGGACGGATCCGACGGCAGATCGCATCGCAGCTGCCACAGATCGCGGGACGGCTCGAAGCCGAAGCCCCGCGCCGCGACGTCGTCTCCCGGTGCGACCTCTCTGATCCACAGTTGCGCGGCGGCGCCTG
>JAJDZO010000305.1 GCA_022824605.1 Acidimicrobiia bacterium | reverse complement strand
GCGCCGCCTTCGAGTTGGGGCCCGACGACGGCGCGCCGGTGCATGCGGTGATCAGCCCGGTGCCTGCAGCGGGCAATCTTGACGACGGCAAGGCGCCCGTCGGGGCGGTCCCGTCGATGCGGGTGCTGTTCACCGGTGCCCACGACGAGCCCGTCCACGAGCATGTGCGCACCACCCATTCGAGTATGCGGGGCCAGAACATGTGGATCTCCACCGGCACCGTGCTGCGGGGCCCGGCCCTGCTGCAGGAGCACCCCCACCTAGTGGAGCAGCTGGTGATGTACATGCGCCGCCACCTCACCGCCTACCACCTCGCCTGGATCGCCGAGCACGCCGCCGGCGACCAGGCTTCCGACGATTAGCGACCAACAGAAAGGCTTGCCGCCATGGACGTAGTGGACGCCCACCTGCATCTATTCAAGGCCCTCAGTGACGACTACCCGAGAGCTGTCTTCGACATCATGGCGCCGCCCGAGCGGGAGGAGACCGCGGCGCGCCTGCTGGAGGCGATGGACGCCGCCGGCGTGGACCGGGCCATCTTCTGCGCCCTGTCGGAGCACGACCGCTTCCTGGCCGAAGTGCTCGCGGAGCATCCAGGCAAGTTCGCAGGCGTCGCTGTCTACGACTTCGAGGAGTCCGATCCGCTGGCCACTCTGCAGCGCAGAATCGACGCCGGAATCGAGGGTGTGAGGTTCTACGGCCTGGAGGGGGAGCCCGGTGCCGACCCCGAATCGCTGGCGGTGTTCCCGGCACTGGCTGCCATGCGCGATGCCAACATGAAGGCCTGGTTCTACGGCCCGGCCGACCAGGTGGCTCTGCTAGACGGTTGCCTGGAGCTGCTGCCGGGATTGAAGGTGGTGCTCAACCATCTGGGGTTCCTGCCCAACATGCATCTGGAACTGCGGGTGGACGACCACCGGCGGCCCCGGTTCGACATGCCGCTGCCCCCGCCGGGCCTGGAGACGGTGGAGGCGCTGGCCGCCAAGCACTCCAGCGTGCACGTCCACTTCTCGGGGCACTACGCCTTCAGCGGCGCCCCCTACCCCTACCGGGACCTGCAGGAGACCACCGACCGCATCTACGCCGCCTTCGGCGCGGAGCGCATGCTGATGGCCTCCGACTGGCCCTGGATCCGGGAGGAGCCCGGCTATCCCGAGACCCTCGGCGTGGTCGACCAGCTGCTACCCAACATCACCACAGCCGAGCGCGACATGATCCGAGGCGGCACCGCCATGTCGCTGTTCAACTTCTAGACCCCGACGCCGCGCCTCGGGGTGGTCACACGACTTGGCGGGCCTCGGGGAAGTGGCAGGCCACCCAGTGGCCCTCGCTGACCTCCTCGAGCGGCGGCTCGTGGGACCGGCAGACCTCCTGGTCGCGGCCGACGTGGCAGCGGGTGTGGAACCGGCATCCCGACGGGGGGTTCAGCGGGCTGGGGACATCGCCCTCCAGCAGGATCCGTAGCCGGCCCCGCTCCTGTTCGGGATCGGGCACCGGCACCGCGGAGAGCAGGGCGTGGGTGTAAGGGTGCATCGACTCGTCGAAGAGCCGCTCCGCGGAGGTGCGCTCCACGATCTTGCCCAGATACATCACCGCGATGTCGTCGCACACATGGCGCACCACCGCCAGGTCGTGGGCGATGAACAGGTAGGTGAGTCCCAGCTCCTGCTGGAGCTCGTCGAGGAGGTTCAGCACCTGCGCCTGGATCGACACGTCCAGCGCCGACACCGGCTCATCGAGCACCAGGAAGCCCGGGTCGAAGGCCAGCGCCCGGGCCACGCCGATGCGTTGACGCTGCCCGCCCGAGAACTCGTGGGGGTAGCGGTCGACGAGGCGGGGATTGAGTCCGACGAGACGCATCAGTTCGCCCACCCTGGTGTCCTGCTCGGACCGCGGCATGGAGGTGTGCACCTTCAGGGGCTCCCGCAGGGCCTGGCCCACCGACATCCGGGGGTTCAGCGAGGCGAAGGGATCCTGGAACACGATCTGCATGTGACGGCGCAGCCGGCGGAGGTCGGCCCGGCCGCTGGCGATGATGTCGATGCGCTCGGTGGTGCCGTCGTCGATCGGACGCTGCAGGACCACGTCGCCCGAAGTCGGCTCGATCAACCGCAGGATGCAGCGGGCCGTGGTGGACTTGCCGCAGCCGGACTCCCCCACCAGCCCCAGCGTCCGGCCGAACCCGATGTCGAAGGACACGTCCGCCACCGCCGACACCTCGCCCTTCTCGCCGCCCAGCCAGCCGCCGCCCACCTCGAAGGTCTTGACCAGGCCGCGCACGGAGAGGGCCGCATCACCGCGGGCACCGTTGTCACCGGTGGCCTGCACGGCACCGTCGACCGGCTTGGTCGGGTCCATCGACGCGATGGTACTGTGCGGCCTCGACCAGTGAGAAAAGGAGCGGTCGACTATGAGTAGTTTCCGGGGCGATCTGGGTGGATTGACGGCCGAGGAGATGGAGCAGTTCCTGGCGGGCAACCCGGTCGCCCGCCTGGCCACCCTCAAGCCGGACGGATCGCCGTATGTGATGCCGGTGTGGTACCAGTGGGACGGCGAGGCGCTGTATTTCGTGGGCCGCCAGCGGGCCCTTTGGTGTGAATACATCAAGGCCGACGGACGGGTCAGTGTGGTTATCGACGCCCCCCACAGCGACCCCGACGAGGCCGGTCAGGCGATGGAGATCCCCAAGGTGTACATGGAGGGCACCGCCACCGTCGAGGAGGAGCCCAACATCGGCGGTCGCTGGGTGCAGGTCGCCGAGCAGATGTCATACCGCTATCTCGGCCCCAACGGCCCGACCTATCTGGTGTCGACCCTGCAGCAGCCCCGCTGGCTCATCAAGATGGTCCCCACCGTCATCAAGACGTGGAAGGGCGTCGGCTGGGCCCGTCGCTACTGGGTGGCCGAGTCCGGTGGCCCCAGCTACGAGGAGGCCCACGCCACCTGACGCCTCGTTCTGCCCCACGGGAGAGCACCACGGCTGAGAACCCGCTCGACCTGTTCCGCCTGGACGGACGCTCTGCCCTGGTGACGGGCGGCTCGCGGGGCCTCGGCGCGGTGATGGCCGAGGCGCTCAGCTTCGCCGGAGCCCGAGTGGCGGTGACCAGCCGCACCCTGAGCGCGGCTCAGGCCACAGCCGACGAGATCACGGCATCCACCGGAGGCTCGACGCTGGCCGTCGAGATGGAGTACACCGACACAGCCTCGGTCGAGGCGGCCGTGTCCAGCGTCGTGGACCGCTTCGGTGGCCTAGACATCCTGGTCAACAATGCCGGGATCCTGGTGCGCGGCGCCATAGGCGATCTGAACCGATCCGAGTTCGAAGAGTCGCTGGCCGTCAACGTCACGGGGCCGTGGCTGACCTGCCGGGCCGCGGCCGCGCACCTGTGGAAGTCCGACTGCGGCCGCGTGATCAACGTGGCCTCGACCTTCGGCCTGGTGGCCGCCCCCGACCGCACCGCCTACACGTCCTCGAAGGGCGCCATCGTGCAGCTGACCAGGGCTCTGGCCATGGAATGGGCACCCCACGGCGTGAACGTCAACGCCATCGCCCCCGGCCCGTTCCTCACCGAGATGAACCAGCCGCACCAGCACAGCGAGCACAGCGTGCGGGTGATCGGCCAGGAGGTAGCCCTGAAACGCTGGGGCGAACTGCACGAGATCGCCGGGGCAACCATCTACCTGGCGTCGCCGGCCTCGTCGTACGTGACCGGATCAGTGTTGACAGTAGACGGAGGCTGGACCGCCCACTAGCGGCGCAGCAACCTAGGAACGAGGGGGACCAACGATGAGTCGACGCTTCGAGGGACGCAACGTTTTCGTCACAGGAGCTGGAAGCGGTTTCGGACGACGTACCGCGGAGTTGTTCGCCGCCGAGGGTGCCAAGAACCTGTACCTCATCGACCACAAGCAGGAGCGCCTCGACGAGGTCGCGCCGGCGATTGAGGCGCTCGGCGCGGTGGCACACCCGATCAACACCGACCTCGGCGTGATGGAGAACTGCTCCGACGCGGTGGCTCAGGCTCTGGCCATCGACCCGAAGCTCGACGTGATGGTGTCCAACGCGGCCGCATGGACCATCGCCGAGTTCGTGGACATGACCGACACAGAATGGCGCAGAGTCCTGTCGGTCAACCTCGACGCCTACTTCGTGATGGGCAACCGGGCGGCGCGGGCCATGAAGGAAACCGGCGGCGGTGTGATCCTGTTCACCTCCTCGATCGCGTCGTTGGGCCACGGCCGCGGGTTCACCCACTACTGCGTGGCCAAGGCAGGCGTGGCCGCACTGACCAAGGCAATCGCCGTGGAATGCGCCCCCTACAACATCCGATGCAACAGCGTGGGACCCGGCCCGGCCGACACCCAGCAGTCTGTCGACCTCGCCGGCGAGGAACTAATGAACAAGTGGCGCACCGAGGGATTCCCTCTGGTGCCGGCCAACCGGCTGGCCACGGTGGACGACGTGGCCCACGCCTTCCTGTACCTGGCCTCCGACGAGGCCCAGTACGTGTCGGGCATCAACCTCATAGTGGACGGCGCCCTCACCGCCCAAACCTACGACGTGCCCGAGAGCTAGCGACCTTCTCAAGCAGGGATCTCGCCTTCGGCAACCAAGACAACACAAGAATAAGGAGACACGCGATGGCCGACGAGTTCCGGTGGCTGTTCCGAATGCGTCCGACCAAGATCAAGACGTGGCAGGGCGTCGGATGGGCACCCAGGTACTGGGTGGATGACAGCGGCGGTATGAGCTACGAGCAGGTCCACTCCTAACCGAAGTAGGGGTACCGAACACGATGCGACGATTCGAGGGACGCAACGTCTTCATCACCGGAGCCGGCAGCGGCTTCGGGCGCCGCACCGCCGAACTCTTCGCGGCCGAGGGCGCCGCGAACCTCTATCTGGTCGACTACCAGCAGGAGCGCCTCGACGCAGTCGCGCCGGTGATCGAGGACCTGGGGGGCACGCCCCACCTGCTCAACTTCGATCTGAGCGTCATGGAGAACTGCGCTGAAGCGGTGGACAGCGCTCTGGCCGTAGACCCCAAGCTCGACGTCATGGTGTCGAATGCCGCCGCCTGGGACCTGTCGGAGTTCGTCGACGTGAGCGACGCCACCTGGCGCCGGATCCTGTCGGTGAACCTCGACGCCTACTTCGTGCTGAGCAACCGGGCAGCCCGAGCGATGAAGGAGACCGGCGGCGGCGTGATCCTGTTCACGTCGTCCATCGCCGCTCTCGGGCACGGTCGAGGGTGCACGCCCTACAGCGTGGCCAAGACCGGGGTGGTGGCCCTGGCCAAGGCGATCGCGGTCGAGTGCGCTCCCTACAACATCCGGTGCAACTGCGTCGCCCCGGGCCCCGGAGACACCCAGCAGTCAGTCGACATCGTGGGCGAGAAGTTGATGGACAAATGGCGTTCCGAAGGCTTCCCGGTGGTGCCCGCCAACCGGCTGACGTCGGTCGACGACATCGCCAACGCGTTCCTGTACCTCGCCTCCGACGAAGCCGCCTACGTGTCCGGAATAAACCTTGTCGTGGACGGCGCCCTCAGTGCCCAGACCTACGACGTACCCGAGAGCTGATCGCAAGGAGAAGGCTGTGCGACTCACATCTGACGTTCATCTGGTGGGCGGTGGCACGCTCAGCGGTTTCGGGGTCTCGTCAGACTTCGACGCGCACTGCTATCTGCTCGACGGTGGCAGTGAGCAGGTCCTGATCGAGTGCGGGATGGGTACTGAGACCGGATTCCAGCGAGTCACCGGCAACATCCGGCGCGCCGGCTACGATCCGGCCGCCATCACCAGGCTGTTCTTGACCCACTACCACACTGATCACGCCGGGGGCGCATCGGTCTACCGCGAGCGCCTCGGACTGGCCGTGGCCACGGGAGCCGCCACCGGGCGAGCGCTGCAGGAGGGCGACCATGAGGCCACGTCCTTCTGTCGGGCTCAGGCGGCCGGAATCTTCCCCGAGGACTACTCCTACGAACCCTGCCCCGTCAATGATCTGCTGCCCGACGGCGCCCAGCGCTCGGTGGGCCGCCTGACACTCACCTATCTCGACACGCCGGGCCATTGTGGCGGCCACGGATCGTTCCTGGTCGAGGGCGGCGAGCGGACCTACCTCTTCGCCGGCGACGCCATCTTCGCCTGGGGAAAGCTGCACCTGCAGGCCATTGCGGACTGTGACCTCCAGGACTCGCTCGCAACCGTGCTGGCGCTGGCTGAACTTGAGTTCGATGCGCTCCTCCCGGGCCACGGCGCCATCGCCCTCCATGACGGCAAGGCACACATCGCAATGGCCACCGACGCCATCAATCAGCTCGCCGTGCCGCCGGCGCTGGTCTGAGAGGCCGAGCGAACCGCGGGTTCCTTGAGGGCACAGCGTCGCGGGATCAGGCAGGACTCGCCGCTGGGTTCGCGCCAGTCACGGTGCCTCGATCACGAACCGGTCTGCTGTGAAGCGCTCCAGAAGATCGGGCTTGGGCGCCGGCGCGATGCCGGGCTCGTCGGGGGCGACCGCGTGCCACCCGCCGCCGCTCGACGTCTCGAAGGACACGGCGGGTTCGGCAAGGTCCTCGGCATAGAAACGCGATGCGGGGAAGATGTCGGCCGGATAGGTGAAGTTCTCCAGCGTCGCGAGCGCGACGCATACGGCCGCGCCCACGCCGCTCTCCAGCATGCCGCCCACCCAGCATCCGATGCCGGCATTCTCGCAGAGATCGTGGATCGACTTCGCAACAGTCAAACCGCCGACCCGGCCCGGCTTGACGTTGATGTAGCGGCAACTTCCCAACTCGACGGCGTGCTCGGCACTCTTGACCGAGACGATGCTCTCGTCGAGACACAGCGGCGTGTCGATCTGCGCCTGGAGCTTCGCATGATCGAGGAGGTCGTCGTGCTGAAGCGGCTGCTCGATCATGGCCAATTCGAACCGATCGACCGCACGGAAGAGGTCAAGATCGCAGAGCCGGAACGCCGCGTTGCAGTCGATGTGGGCGGTTAGGTCGGGAAAGGTCGAGCGGACCGCCTTCAACATGTCCAGATCCCAGCCCGGCCGGAACTTGAGTTTCACACGCCTGTAGCCGGCCCCGACGGCATCGTCCACCGCGGCCACGAGTTCGTCGAGTGAGTCCATGACGCCGAAGTCGGCTCCGACCTCCACCCGATTGCGCCGGCCGCCAAGCAGGGAGTGCAGTGGCCTTCCGGTACGGCGTGCTTCGAGGACCCACCAGCCCACATCGAGCGCAGCCTTGGCGAAGTAGTTGCCCTTGAAGTGCGACAGCCTCTCCTGGAGCAGTTCGCCGGAATCGAACTCGGCGCCGACAACGGCGGGCGCAAGCCAGTCGCGGAGCACTGCAAAGGCCCCTCCGGCGTACTCGGGGCTGTAGCCGGGTTCCCCGAACGGACACGATTCGGACCAGACGCTCATATCCCCGCTGGTGATCTGCAGCAGCAGAGTGTCGATGGACGCGATCTCGTGCGACGCAGTCCTCCAGGGATACAGCAACGGCATGGTGACGTGCCGGACCTCGACCCGGTCGATCCTCATCGGACCGCGATCTTAGGCTCGGCCCGGCCACAGCCGTAGCAGCGGAAATCCCTCTTGGATCCCACGGCTTGGCAGTGTGACTGCGGCTGCCATAAGGTTCAAGCTGGACAATTGTATTTCGCGTTAGGGGGTATCAGAATGCGCGAAGGACTGAAGTTCCAAGAATCTGCTGGGCGTGATGTGAGAGGCGAGCATCTCGCATCGATGTCAGACCGGTCGCGCTTCGGGCGACGCGGTTTTATTCAGGGGGCGATGGGTCTCGGGCTCTCGCTTCCCGCGGCAGCGGCACTACTCGCCGCGTGCAGCGGAGAAGATCCTGAGGCGACCCGGAGGACACTGAGATTTGTCGGCTGGGATTTCCTGCCGGACACGATTCAGACACATCTGGACAACTGGTCGGCAGTGTCAGGCGGTTCGGTTGAACTCGAGGTCCTGCCCGTGACCGGATATCCGGCTGCGATACAGACAAGATTCCGGGGCGGAGACCGACCCGACCTCTTCTACAACTTCACATACCTGCTCGGCCAGTTCCTAGAGAACGGTTGGAACCGCACACTGAACGACCTGCCCGGCGTGGAGGAGCGCATCGATGCGCTCTACCCGGGAGCACGGTCTCGATTCGTCACGCCCGACGGTCAGATCACCAGCTTGCCGTACTTCTCCGCCGTCTTCATGAACCATTACAACGCGGCGATGGTCGAACAGGCAGGGTTCTCCGGTCCGCCCCAGACACTGCAGGAGTACTACGACCAATGCGCCAAGATCAAGGCTGACGGAATCTCGGACGCGCCCTACGAGTCGTCGTGGCTCAACGAGCGGATCGAGGAATACCTCATGGCCACGCTCCTCGGCGAGGGAATCACCGCGTTCGATGAAGCCGGAGCGCCAGTATTCGCCGACGATCCCAAGAGTGTCGACGTGCTTGAGTGGTGGCGTGCGATGTACCAGGACGGGCTGACATCGCCGACGATCCTCACCGACGACAATCCCGAACTCATCGGCGGAATGACGCAGGGAACGTTCGCGTTCTATGCGGGCCACGACTACTGGTTGAAGATCTTCAACGATGTCGGTGGGCCGGCGGCTCCAGACCTGCGGATGGCCCCGATGCCCGGAGCAGGACAGACGCTCCTAGCCGGCGAGGTCGTCCAGATGGGTCCGGACCTCGAAGGAACGGCCCTGAACGAGGCGTGGGACCTGCTCAAGTTCTACACGGGCTCCGACAACGACGGGAACTTCACCGTTCCGTTGACGTGGGTCGAGGCTGCCGCGCTGGCCGTTCCGTACCCGTCCTTCTTCGCGGATCCCTCCATCCAGGCCGCGTATCCCGACTACTACGACCTCGGTGTGATCACCTCGGAGTACGACCGGGCTGCAACCCCCGCCGCAAGATCGCTCAGTTGGTATCAGGGCTTCCAGGTCAAGGTGGGCGAGCGGGTCAACGACATGCTGGCCGGAGACTCGACACCAGCTGGAGCGGTGGCCAACATGGCCGACGACGCGGTAGAGCTGGCAGCAGGCTAGAGGCCGAGCGGTTGACCCGTCCCGCTGGCAGTTGCGGCAGGGGTGCATAGCGAGGCCGTGGCCCGAGCGGCCCGTTAGCGAAGCGAACAAGAGCGGGAATGACAACGCCGCGCCGCGAGCCGACAGCGGCCCGCGGCGGGGGGCTCCCCCGGCCCGGGTCTCCTATGAGCGACCGGACGTTCGGTCTCGTCCTCGCGCTCCCCGCCATCATCTCGCTGGTCCTGGTCGTCGGCATTCCGGGTGTGCAGACCCTGGTGTACAGCTTCCAGCGGGTTCCTCTATCAGACGATCCCGCCACGTTCGTCGGAACCGACAACTACGCGAAGATCCTCGGCGACGAGTCCTTCGTCGAATCGCTCGTGGTCACCTTGCAGTACACGGCCGGATACGTCGTGCTGTCCACGGTGCTCGGGCTGCTGTTCGCGCTCCTGCTCGACCAGCCGCTGCGAGGGCGGGGTCTCGCTCGGGCGCTGCTGATAATCCCCTGGGCCACGCCCGTCATCATCGCGGGAGTGATGTGGAAATGGCTCATCGACCCGTCGGTGGGCGGACTCAACGCGGTCCTGTTCGAACTCGGCGTTCTCGAGGACTACAAGCCGTTCCTGGCCGACCGGGAATGGGCGCTCGTCTTCACCATCCTGGCGGCCTGCTGGCACCAGGCGTCCTTCTCGGCCCTGCTGTTCCTGGCTTCCCTTCAGACCCTCCCCAGCGAGATAATCGAAGCGGCGAAGGTCGACGGGGCCACCGCGTGGCAACGGTTCCGCGGGGTCGTTTTCCCCTGGATCCGCCCGATGCTGGTGGTGGTTGTCGTCATCAACGTGATCTACGGGGTTCTCCAATTCGACACGGTGTGGGTGATGACTCAAGGCGGACCCGGTGATGCCACCACCCTGCTGCCGATCCTGCTGTACCGGCAGCTCTTCATATTCTCCGACATTGGCGCAGGCTCGGCGCTGGCGGTGATGCTGGGCGTCGTCGCCGTGCTAGTGAGTTCAATTGCACTGATACTGCTCGGACGCGGCGATCCGATCGAGGCGTAGCGCAGATGCATGGGGCAAACAGAACCGTGAGAAGGGCAGTCCTTCAGAAGAGAGCGGTCACCGCACTGCTGTACGTGGCTCTCGTGTTGTTCGCCGTCTGGGTGTTGTTCCCGTTCTGGTTCCTCGTCAACAACAGCTTCATGACTCCCGATGAGGCATTGTCGGTACCACCGCACTGGGTTCCAGAAGAGCCGACGATGGGGAACTACCAGGCGATCCTCGCGGGCAAGGTCGCTCCCGGAGGCGCCGAAGTAGGTCTCAGAGTGCTGACGGCACTGGGAGAGAGTTTCGCCGTGGGCATCCTCACCGTCGTGGTGAATCTCGCCCTAGGCGGCACGGCCGCGTACTCGATGTCACGATACAAGTACCGCGGCTCCCGGCTGGGCTACCTGTCGGTACTGTTTGCCCGCCTCGTTCCCCCGATCGCAATCGTGGCCGCCTTCTTTGTCGCCCTGCGCGATCTCGGCCTCATCAACAGTCGTTACGGACTGGTGATCGTCTACACCTCGTTCACGCTGCCGATCACCATCCTGGTCCTCAAGAACTACTTCGACGGACTGCCGCGTGAACTCGACGAGGCAGCTCTGGTGGACGGAGCGTCACGGCTGCAAGCGCTCTGGTATGTGATTCGTCCCGTTGCCAGGCCAGGCTTCATCGCGGCCGCGTGTCTGGTGTTCCTGGAGAGCTGGGGAGAGTTCTTCTACGCGTTGACGTTGACCAACCAGTTGACGATCCCACCGGTGCTCGCGGGCTTCCGGGGCTTCTTCCAATTCAACTGGACAACCCTCGCGGCCGCGACTGTACTCGCGGTCGTGCCACCGGTGCTGCTCGCGCTGATATTCCAGCGCTACGTCGTGCGGGGGCTGGCCCAGGGCGTCGCCAAGTAATGAAGGTAGGGCTCGCAGGCTTCGGTTTCGCCATCCGGCACGCCCAGGTGATCGCGGCCAATCCGTTCGTCACCGAGTTCGCTATTGCCGAGATGAGCACCGACCGTCGGCGACAGGCCGCGCAACAGCACCCGCAGGCACAGATCTACCACGAGGCGGTCGAGATGCTCGCGGCCATGGAGCCGGACTGCGTGATCGTCGCCTCGTCCTCGGCCAGTCACGCCGCCATCACCCGCGCCGCCCTCGAGGCCGGCATCCACGTGTTCTCCGAGAAGCCTCTGGCGCTGTCGTGGGCCGAGGCCCGTGAACTGAGCAACCTCGCCCACCGCCACGCACTGATCTACCAGGCCGGCTACATCCTGCGGTACGAGGCTCGCCACCAACTGCTGCACGACCATGTGCACAGCGGGCGCCTCGGCCGCGTGGTGCTGCTGCGTTCCAAGCGGAACTGCTCACGCACCTGGTTCGAGACATGGGGCAAGCACAGCCATCCCGTGCTGGAGAGCATGGTGCACGACATCGATCTGGCGACATGGCTCACCAAGCAGCGCTGCGTTCGCGTGTCGGCGTGGGGCCAGAAATTCCTGGGAGGGCCGCCGCCTGAGGCGGTGGTGGCCGTTCTGGAGTTCAGCGACGGCGCGCTGGCTGTGCTGGAAACCTCATGGCTCATTCCCGACGGCGCGCCCGCGAACATCGTCGGCCCGCTGGGGCGAGAGGATGAGGGCGCGGGCGTTCTCGACGCGCATTTCGAGGTACACGGCACGTCGGCTGTCGAGACGCTCTCGTTGTACGACCCGTCGCTCAGGTTGATGACGGACCGGCGGACCTACGTGCCGGAGTCCACACTGTTTCCGGCCTCGGCGCTGGGAGTGGGCGGAGCACTCCGCGACGAGCTCTTCGACTTCCTCGCCCAGGTCCGGGGCGATGCTCACACGGGCGTCGCCTCGATTGAGGACGCGGTGCATGTCCAGGCGGTGGTGGAAGCGATCGGTCGCGCCACGGAGTCGGGGACACCCGCGGCCGTCGAGGACTGAGACGCACGACAGGAGTACGGATGCCCGTCGGATTCTGGGTCTTTCCCTGGGACATCGAAGATGAGGGGATCGACCGTTTCGCGGCGCGTCTGGAAGAACTGGGCGTCACATCGGCCAGCCCCAGCGTCCTGTATCACTCCGGCCGTGCGCTCCTGCCCCGAGCACGCGAACACAAGGTCCGTCTGCTGAGCGGGCCGGGGGCGAACTACCCGTTCGAGAGCCTTGATGAGCCCTTCGCCGCGATGGAGTCTGAGTCCGCCCCCAGATCGGGCAGACGGTTCTGGCACGAATTGGGGGACGCGCTCTCAGACCGGGGAATCCGGCTCAACGCCTGGGCGATGCTGATGCACGGCTCAGAACTCGGCCGAAGGCTCCCTCATGGCGTCGTGCGGAACTGCTTCGGCAACCCCTACGGCTATGCGCTGTGCCCCTGCCATCCGCAGGCTCGCCGATTCGCTGAGTGCCTGGTCGGCGAACTGGCCCGGTCACAGATCTTCGGCGCCATCCAACTCGAGTCGGTCGGCTACCTCGGCTATCGCCACTTCCACCACCATGAGGCGGAATATGTGGGCCACGGTCCGCTCGAGGAACTCTTCCTGTCGCTGTGCTTCTGCGACGCCTGCATGGCCGGAGCCCGGCGGGAGGGGATCTCGATCCTCGAACTGCGGGCGACGATCAGCGCCGAATTGGAGAGACGTTGGCGCGACGACATCTCGAGCGTCGGCGTGCAGGAGGTGAGAGAAGCGCTCGACGAGAACGACGACCTCAGGGCGTTCTTGTCCTACAGGCAGGCGACGGTGGCCTCACTCGTTTCCTCGCTGGCGGAACTGTGCCGCGGCGAGAACACCGAACTCCACTGCTTCTCGGCCATCTTCCCGCCGACGCTCGAACACAGCACATGGATCGAGGGCACCGACTTCGCAGCCTGGTCACAGCTCCTCGATCGGCTGATCGTGTTCGGTTACACGGCCGGCGGTCCGGGAGCGGCCAAAGTCGATGAGGGCTGGACCCGATCCGAGCTCGATTACGTGAGCCGCTACTTCGACGCATCGAGGGTCAACGTCGTTCTGAACCTTGCACCGCAATACCTGGCGACTCTCGCCGACGCCAGGCGCCGCTTCGCCACCATCAGCCAGATGGGATTCAACGACTTGAGCATCACCAACTACGGGATGCTCAGCAACACCCGCCTGGACTGGGTTCCCGAGCTGAAAGGGATCCTGGACGCGCCGGAGCCATCGTCGTAGGAAGGTTGCCCTCTAGGCGAGCCAGGCCTGCCTGCTCAACGTGCCGCCTCGTGGTATCGGGGGCGGGATGTAGACGTGTTCCTTCGTCACCCAGAACGTGCCGGAGGTCTTGGCGTAGTTCGAGACATCCTCCCACGCGACGGCCATCTCAGGCGTCTCGGCCGCCTTCTCGAATGCGTCCACATCGTCCCACCATTGCTCGATGAACGCCTCCGCTTGCATCTCTCCCTGGACCTTGCTCATCACCTCCGAAACCACATAGCCGCGCAACGGTCCGATCTTCGCCGAGATGGGTGCGTGGACGTCTCGCCAGTAGTCGAAGAACTCCTGGGTCGTGAAGTCGTCGCGCTTGTACGCAGTGCCGATCACCTTGATCATGGTGGCCTCCAAAGTCGTTGGTCGGGCCACCATCTTGACCCAACGAGCCAATGAGCCGCCATTCTGGCGAGCCGCCGAGACGCGACATGGGGCAAAGGCTCCCAGCCGATTTGCATTGCGGTCCGTGCGAACTCCAACATCGAGGACCGGGGAAGCGAAGCAACCTGGCGTAGCTGGTCAGATCGTCGGCAGCGGGCGGGGAGAATCTGTGGATCATTGCCGCCGCCTCAAACGGTATACCGGTTAGGGTGACGCCGCGGGCCAAGTGCGGTGGGTTTCACCCGTGAACTGTGCTGCTCGCTCCCGCACAGCCGGTGCAAAGGAGCATCAGTGACCGACACCGCGCCGCGGACTCACGAGGTCCGCCAGACCGACGGCATCGTGTTGCGGTTCGCAGGCGATTCCGGCGACGGCATGCAGCTCACCGGCGACCGCTTCACCTCCGCCAGTGCCCTGTTCGGCAACGACCTGGCCACCCTGCCGGAGTTCCCCGCCGAGATCAGGGCCCCGGCCGGCACGCTGGCCGGCGTCTCGTCGTTCCAGGTGCACATCTCCGACCACGACATCACCACCCCCGGCGACGCCCCCACCGTGCTGGTGGCCATGAACCCGGCCGCGCTCAAGTCCGACCTGCCGCTGCTGAAGCCCGGCGGCACCGTGATCGTCAACTCCGACGCGTTCGGTGAGCGCAACCTCGGCAAGGCCGGCTACGAGCACAACCCGCTCGACGACGGCAGCCTCGACGGCTACACGGTGGTCACCGCGCCCATGACCGATCTCACCAAGCGGGCCTGCGCCGATCTCGGGGTGAAGCCCCGCGACGCCGAGCGTTCCAAGAACTTCTTCGCGCTCGGGCTGGTGTCGTGGCTGTACTCACGTCCCGTCAAGCCCACCGTCGACTGGATCGACGGCAAGTTCGCCGGTCGTGACACCGTGATCGCCGCCAACAAGGCCGCCTTCGCAGCCGGCCACGCCTTCGGCGAGACCGCCGAGCTGGGCGCCAGCCGCCTCATGGTCAACCCCGCGGAGCTGCAGCCGGGCACCTACACCAACATCAACGGCAACACCGCGCTGTCGTGGGGCCTCATCGCCGCCTCCCAGCAGGCCGGGATCCCGCTGTTTTTGGGCTCCTACCCGATAACCCCGGCCTCAGACATCCTCCATGAGCTGGCCCGCCACAAGAACTTCGGGGTGCGGACCCTGCAGGCCGAGGACGAGATCGCCGCGGTGGGCGCCGCTCTCGGCGCGGCCTACGGAGGCCACATCGGCGTCACCACCACATCGGGGCCGGGAATGGCCCTCAAGGCTGAGACCGTCGGGCTGGCCGTGAGCCTGGAACTGCCGCTGGTGGTCATCGACATCCAGCGGGGCGGGCCGTCCACCGGACTGCCCACCAAGACCGAGGCGGCCGACCTGCTGATGGCCATGTACGGACGTCACGGCGAGGCACCGCTTCCCATCGTGGCCGCCCAGAGCCCCTCGGACT